>NZ_JACIYP010000100.1 GCF_014359905.1 Hoeflea sp.
GATTGCTTTCAAAGCAGCCCCCATTTGCTTGCCGAAAAATGTACAGCAAAAATCAAAAATGGCGAAATATTTGAATTTCCGAAAGCCACTCGATTTAAGGGGGTATCTCCGTATTCTCGGCGGAAACACAATTTTTTTTCAGAATTAATTCATCGCGCTCGTCGGCGAAAACCTGGTTCTCCGGGGACGCCAGCATCTCGACGCCGTCTTGTCGGGCTGGCACACTGCCGGTTATTCAAGGAGCAAAACCATGGCCGCTGTGAAGCTCGCGACATTCAATCTCTATCATTTCGCCGCGCCCGGGATTTTCTGGCACGAACGCAAGCCGTCGGCGACCTATTCACAGGAGCATTGGGCCGAGAAGAAAGCCTGGATCGCGGCCATGGTGGCCGGGATGGATGCCGATGTGATCGGCTTTCAGGAAGTGGTGTCGCATCAGGAGCTGGCCGCGCTGATGGCAGCCTGTGGCTATCCGCATTTCTTCTGCACCGGCCACCCGATTTTCGACGCCGACGATCCGGCAGTCTATGTCAACGCCACGGTGGCGATCGCCTCGCGGTTTCCCTTCGTGAGCGTGAGAGCGCTCTCGGGCGTGGCGGGTGTGCCGGACGACACGGTGATCGACACGGATTTCAATTTCTCGCGCACGCCGGTTGACGCGGTCATCGACCTGCCGGGGATCGGCGAAACCCGGATCCTCGTCTGCCATTTCAAATCCCAGGGCGCTTTTGTCGACGATGATGTCATCGACGCGCTCGCCGACTGGGGCGACAAGATCCGCACCACCTACATGGACCGCGCCATGGCCGGCGTGAACCAGGTGGCCAAGCGCGCGGCCGAGGCCGGCGCGATCTACCGGCTGTTCCGGCAAACAATCGACGCCGATCCCGATGCGCCGGTCATCCTGCTGGGCGATCTCAACGAGGACCCGGCCTCGCACACGATCTCGATCCTCACCCAGGCCGACCGGGTCTGGTCCTGGGGCAGCGTTCCGGCCAAAGGCGTCCCCGAGCCCTTGGCCTATCTCAAGCATGTCTACAAGCTCTATGACAGCTTCAACCTGGTGGTGATGCAGGGGCTGGTGCGGCCCAACACCTATGGCGATATCGTTGCGGGCTCGGTGCTCGACTATTGCGTGGTCTCCAACGGGCTCAACCCGAAGAACCCGCGCCGCCGCGGCACGGTGACCAAGGTCGAGGTGTTCGACGAGCATTTCGAGATCGGCCCGCCCAGGGAGCGTTCGTCGGACCATGCCCCGGTGCTCACGACGATCGAGGACGGCGGGCGGAGGTGAACGGCGACCGCGGAAAATGAGCTCCGGCCCCTTGGTCTTGCCCGGAAGCGGCTGCTGCAGCACTTGAAACGGCCGCATAATTTTTGCCTTAAATCGATTCCGGTTCCAAGGAATCATGCAATAAACCGGTCCTGGTCACCATTGCCGTTCCTCCCAATCCCTCGCCGGAGCCTCCATGTCCACGCGCCCTGCCGCCCCGATCACATCGGCTTCGCCGATCCGGTTTTCCGATCCTCTGCCCGCCGAAGTCGATGTCGTCGTCGTGGGTGGCGGCGTTATCGGCATCATGAGCGCGCTCTATCTCAACCGGCTTGGATTGAAGGTCTTCGTTTGCGAAAAGGGCCGCGTCGCCGGCGAGCAATCGTCGCGCAACTGGGGCTGGATCCGTCAGATCGGCCGCGACGAGGCGGAGCTTCCGGTGATGATGGAGGCCTCGCGGCTCTGGGAACAGCTCGATATCGAAACCGGCCGGCGCACCGGGTTTTCGCGCTCCGGCATCCTCTATCTGTCGAGCACGCAGAAGGATCTTGACGAGCAGGCGCGCTGGCTCGACATCGCCGCACGCCACCAGCTTGATGTGCGGCTGCTTGACAGTGCGGGCGTGGCGGATGTCGTTGACTCCGGTCCGGGCGGGCGGCGCTGGGCCGGCGGGCTGTGGTCGCCGACCGACGCGCGCGCCGAGCCCTGGGTCGCGGTGCCCACTGTAGCGGAGCTGGCGCAGGGCGAGGGCGTGGGCATTCGCGAAGCCTGTGCCGCGCGCACCTTCGACACAGCGGCCGGGCGCATCGCCGGGGTCGACACCGAGCACGGCTTCATCAAGGCCGGCCAGGTGATCGTCGCCGGCGGCGCCTGGTCATCGCTGCTGCTTGGGCGCCATGGCGTCTCGATCCCGCAATTGTCGGTACGCTCGACTGTGACGCGCACCGCGGCGATGGCCGAGATCTTCGCCGGATGCGCGCTGGACGAGGAACTGGCCTTCCGCCGCCGCGAGGATGGCGGTTACTCGCTGTCGTCGCTCGGCACTCATGACCTGATGATCGGCCCGGACGCTTTCCGTCATCTGAGAACCTGGCTTCCGGTCGCGGTCAAATCGCTGGGCGCCACCCGCTTCCTGCCGTTTGCGCCCAGGCACTATCCCGATGCCTGGGCAACGGCGCGGAATTGGAGCAAGGACGAGGAAACTCCGTTTGAACGCTGCCGCGTTCTCGAGCCGGAGCCCGAACGCCGCCGTATCGAGCCGGCGCGGGCACGGTTTGCCGCGCGCTTTCCAGCGCTTGGCGCGCCAGAGGTGACCCACGCCTGGGCTGGCCTGATCGACGCCATGCCCGACGTGGTGCCGGTGGTCGACCGGGTGCCGGGGCTCGAGGGCCTGATTGTCGCGACCGGCATGAGCGGCCACGGCTTTGGCATCGGGCCGGGTTTTGGCAAGGCGATCGCCCATCTCGCCGCCGGCCGTCCAACCGGCCACGATCTCACGCGCTTCCGGTTTTCGCGCTTCACCGATGGCAGCCGTCTGGTTCCCGGCCCCTCGCTCTGACCGGGCGCGTCGCGCGGGCGCCTTTGCCTTTGCTCTCAGTCGGCTCTGGAATCATAGGCGCGCCGCGCGGCGAGCACCCGGGTGTGATTGGCGATGGCCCATTTTCCCAGCGCCGACACCGGCTCCAGCAGCTCGGTGCCGAGCGGCGTCAGCTCGTAATCGACGCGCGGCGGCACCGTGGCATAGACCGTGCGGGTCAGGTAGCCGTCGCGTTCGAGCCCGCGCAGGGTGGTGGTGAGCATTTTCTGCGAGATTCCCTCGACCGCGCGCTTGATTTCGCCAAAACGCAGCCTGCCATTGCCGAGCGTGCTGACCACCAGCACGCTCCATTTGTCGCCGACCAGGGAGATCACGTCGTTGGCGACCTGGCATTGGCCGGAAAGATGCATGTGTTGTGGTTTCATCGGGGTGCCTCAGGTTCCAAAAAGTGCCGTCTTGCGGGCCTTCGTCCAGTTTCATAAGTAGCGTCAGTCACTTTTATATACAAGGAAACCACAATGACAAAAATCGCTGTTCTGATCGGCTCGCTGCGCAAGGATTCCCTCAACCGCAAACTGGCGGTCGCGCTCGAAAAACTGGCCGATGGCCGGATGGACTTCTCCTATGCCGACCTTGCGGACCTGCCGCATTACAACGACGAATTGTGGGAAAATATCCCGGATTCGGTCATGGCGCTGAAGCAGACGATCGAGGCGGCGGACGGCGTTCTGATTGTCATTCCCGAATACAACCGCACCTATCCCGGCGTGATCAAGGACGCCATCGACTGGGGTACGCGGCCCTGGGGCAAGAACTCCTGGGCCGGCAAGCCGGTTGCCATCACAGGCACATCGCCCGGCGTCATCGGCACGGCAGTCGCCCAGAACCATCTGCGCGCCACCATGGTCACCGTGGGAACCGCGGTGATGGGGCAGCCCGAACTCTACTATGCCTACAAGCCGGAGCATTTCGACGCCGACGGCGCCGTCACCGACGACAGCACCAAGAGCTTCCTCGACGCCTGGATCACAAGCTTCGCCGACTGGATCGCCAAGACCGGCAGGTAGTTGCCACCCTCCAATCTGGCCCCTCGCGGCCCGGCCGTGCGAGGGGCTGGAGACCACGCCTTTGGGGTTCAAGGCGGAGGAGGACCTGCCCGCCATCGCGCCTGGCGCACCGGCCTTCGCCTTCGGCGATTCCAAGCGCGCCAAACTGATCGTCAAGCGACAGGGCAGATCCTCACGTTATCCCTGTTCCGCCGAACCGGATGTGCAATTCTGGACCATCAGGCGTGTGGGACGCGGCAGGGCTGATGATGTTCTGCGCTGTGGGACAAAGCAATGAAGGCGCGGTCCGCAAGGCCGCGCCTTCTGATTGTTCCGCTTGGACGATGAACCTGGATTGCCGGTCATCGTTCCGAGAGGGTCATCATGTGGGCCCTTGCGGAGGTGCGGAAATTCTTTGAAGAGTTGCTGATCGATAAGGCGGCCATCGCAATTGATCATCCCCGTTTGACCAATGGCAACGTTCTGCTTTAATGACTTTGAATGGCAAACTTGTCGTGCGCGCGTCTTTGACGTTGGCCATTATATTGGCGTTCGTCATGCCATCCGGTTGAACAAGATAGGATAATGTCGGATCGATCACAAAACACAACTGAGCGGGGACCAGAGGCGTTGCCAGAAACGAATTTAACAAACGAAGCGCCTGACTCTCCTCTGGTGAAAAAACTGGTGGGTGTTGTACGCGCTCATCCTCAGGGGGTCGAAGCGGGTCTGCAAAAGGTGATTTTGCGAATTGATCATTGGCTCGACGAACAAGACGTAGATGACGATCTTCGTCGCAAATTTCAGATCAGGCTCGATCAGGTGCTTGCGGGTGTACGCAAGCAGCTATTGTCGGATGATATCCGGCAATCAGCCCCTGCCGATGTCGCTGAAAACCCGAGGCCCAAACCTGGCGCCGACGACGCAATCAAACCCGCCAGATTGGGTGCAACGGGCCGCGTTGCCGGCGCCCTTGCTCTGGCCGCCATTGTCGCTGTTGGGCTTGGCTGGGGGATGGGGCTCTTTCCATCGCTCGCGCCTCGCCCTCTTTTTGCACTTGATGCGGCCACCAGCATTGTTCCAGGCAAGCAAAACCGAATCGAACGCGCGCCTGGCATGAAACCGTTTTCCGTGTTCTCAACAGCGAAAGGCCCAACAAGCGGCGGTGCAACTGGTGGGGCATATCTCGCACTGGACTCTGCTATCGAAGACCTCGCGAGCGGCCGCACGGTTCGGATAACCATCGAAGCCGGGCCAGTTTCCGATCTACCGTCACGCGAATTTGCTGTAGCGTATTCGACGGCTGCTGTCGGCAACAGCGGCTGGACCAGATTTCAACTGGATTCCGGGCTCCAGACTTGGAGTTTTGAATATGCCGTTCCAAAGCGTCGGCCAGTACCCGGACGGGATTTCATCGGCATTTGGGCAGACACGACCGGCGGTGGCGGCGGCGTTCGGATAGAAGACATCCGAGTGGAACTGGTTGAGAAACAAAACTGAGATAATGTTGCAGAGAGCCATTTCGCAGGGCGCGAAAAGCGATGGCAGGTTCAAACCCCTGCCACACGGGACGGCAGCATTTTTGCCTTAGCAACCTGCTCTCCATAAAACGCCAGCGCCTCGTCAACCGGGCCGATGAACGTCGAGCGGCCTTTGTCGAGCACCATGCCGTGGGTGCACAGCGATTTCATCAGGCCGGTGTTGTGGGTGGCCAGCACCAATCCGCGGCTGCCCTCGACAAGGCTCATCATCCTGGTCTTCACTTTGGCGTTGAACGCCGCATCGCCGGCGCCGATCCATTCGTCAAGCAGAAGGATGTCCGGTTCGATCATGGTTGACACGGCGATGGCAAGCCTCAGCCGCATGCCGGTGGAATAGGTCGACAGCGGCTTCTCGATGTCGGAGACCAGCTCCGAGAAGGCCATGACCTGGGGGATCAGCTCGCGGATCTGCTTGAGGGTCAGGCCCATCTGCAGCCCGCGCAGATAGATGTTCTCAAGCCCGGTGGCCTCTGGGTGCATGCCGAGCGAAATGTCGAACAGGCCTTTGGCGGTGCCGTTGACGGTGAGTCGGCCCGAACTCGGCTTGTAGATGCCGGCGAGCAGCCGGAGCAGCGTGCTCTTCCCGGCGCCATTCGATCCGATAAGCCCCAGCCGCTCGCCCGGGGACAGCGTGAAGCTCACGGAATCGATCAGCGTCGCAAGCGTGCGCTTGCCGCGCGCCAGGTACAGATCGGTGATGATCCGCGACGGATTTGCCATCAGGCTCCGCTCGGATGGCTTGACGATGGGCACATGCAGGCTCAACTGCCGCGCTTCAATCAGCGGTATTGGTTGGGATTGGGTCATTGCAGTGACGAGACGGCCTCTCAGATCCACAGCGGGACGAGACGGGAATAGCGCTCGGTGGTGATGCGCGCAACACCAAATCCGATGACCGTGATGGAGACGACGACGATCCAGCTCAATGTCGAGACCTCGTTGCCAAGCAGCGGCGCGCGGACCGTTTCGACGAAATGGTAGAACGGGTTGAAGGCGAGGAACGCGTCCATGACGCTGCCGCGTCCACCGGCCCCGGGCATCCAGATGATCGGCGTCGCCAGGAACGCGATGCGCATCAGCGCCTGGAATATCTCCGACAGGTCCCGGTAGCGCGCCCCGAAGATGCCGAACACATAGGTGACCCAGTAGCCGTTGGCGAGAATCAGGCCAAGCCCGAGAAGGCTCTCCAGCGAGGTCCAGGACAGGGGCACGCGATAGATGATGAAGACGGCGATGACGATCGGAACCTGATGCAGAAACGCCAGCAGCGTGGAAATCACGTCGACGGCGACGATATCCCCGGTGGTCTGCGCCCCCTGCATGATCTGCGCCTTTCCGCGTTGAAACACGGTCGCCGACCCGGTCACGAAGCTCTGGAACAGGGTCCACAGCACGATCCCGACCGCCAGATGCGGAACGAATGCCTGGGCCTCCGCAGCTCCGATCTCGGCATAAAGGCCGCCAAGCAAGGCGATGAACAGGGACGGCCCGATCAGCAGCCACAGCGGCCCCAGCGCGGTGCGCCGGTAGCGGATGAGAAACTGGAGCAGAGGAATATAGCTAAGCCGGAGCACGTTCAGTCCTTTTCGCTTCAGCACAAGCCATCTGGTAGACCGGCTCTTCGAGATATCTGTCAATGACCGCCGACATGGCACAGGTGCATATCATCACGACGAAACTGTATAGCAAGAAGGCAGCTTCGGGATATAATTTTGTAGCTTCCAGATTTTTTATAAACTGGCATTCCCCATTTGGATCACTTTTTGACACAGTAAGATCTCCGAGGTGGCACGCCAATTTTTTCGATCTTGGTTCGCTCTGGCTTTTACACAATTGGTACGAAACGCCGCCAAGTCGGTCGTGTTGGCAGTCGGCATCGTGAGTTGGCCATGCGCCGAACACAGTTTCACCGCCGGCGGTGCTCGCATAGCAAAAACACCCCGCGATTGGCTGGGTGCGCCTGTAGCGATGTACTTATGTGTTGATGTCTTGCGCGATCCGGCAGGGGGTGGTTTATTCGCGCCTAATCTCAGGGGCGCAGGAGCCGCAATGCCAAGAGTTTATGTCCATATCGGTTTGCACAAGACCGGCACCACCGCGGTTCAACATGGTCTTATCCGCAATCGCGCGGCGCTGATGGAGTCCGGATTTCACTACCCCATGACGCTGGGACCATCGCTCATTCCAGAACAGAATATCTTTGGTCACCACATGGTTGCGTGGTCGTTGTATCGACGCAAGCACTACCTTCCTGCGTTTGCGCAAATCCGCGATCGTGATGAAGTGCGCGATATCCTGCGCTTGGAAATTGCTAGGGCCGAGAACACTATCTTGTCATCCGAGGCGTTCGACTGCCTGACTCTCGAAGAGATCCAGGATCTCAAGTCGATGCTTGGGTGCGAGATCGTCCCGGTGATCTTTCTGAGACAGTTCGCCGAGCTGATGGAAAGTGCATATAGAACGACCGTTATGCACTCGCAGCACATTGGCACGGCTGATGAGTTTGTCACCCGTCAGCGGACACGCCTTGATTATTTGCAGTTGGCTAAAGACTGGCTTTCCGTTTCGAACGGTCAGGTTATTCTGTTGGACTATGACGATCCAGATGTCCGGTCGGATGCCTTAGGAGCCTTCCTCGCCGCTATTGGAACTGACATAGAGACTGCTCCGCAAGAGACCTCCTTAAACCGAAGCTTCCCCGCCCACGTTTGCGAATTGGTCCGTCTGATGAAGGCGAATGGATGCTCTCAGGCAGATGCCTTGAAGTGGGCGCGACAGATGCCGAATGCGGTGCTTCCAAATAGCTGGTGCCTTACAGCGTCGGTGATCGAGGCGCAGGATAATCTCTATATGCGGGAGATCGACTTACTGGAGCGTGACCCGGAGATAGGGTCATTCCTTGGCAAACCGCTCACCCGCGTTGAAGAACGTGGCCCCGTGTCGTCTGTGGGCAACCCGGTGGCGGCGTTGTTCGCGCTTGCTCAGGCACCGTCGCCGGGGACGTCCGGCAGGACATGCATCAACGCCGAAATGACCGAGCCCGGAATCCGGTTCGCCTCGACCTTGAGGTCATCTTAGGTGATGGACGCAAGATCCATTTCCTCAAACTGTTCAAGAACCTTATTGAATTGCTTGATGAGCTTGTTCAGGTTCTTCGCATCGGAACCACAAAATACAATACGGTGGCCCAATTGTAGCTCTTGTCGTGCCAAATTCCCTGAAACACGATGGGAATGGCAATGAAAAGCCACCACAACGGCAGTATTCTGCCCATTCTCCTGAGTGCGTAGCCACGCAACCAGCCGATTTTGTCAACTCTCTCGAAATTGAAAAGTGCTAGCGAGAACCCGCTCAGAATGAAGAAGAGTTGAACGCCAGACCCAAGGAAATGAACGATCTTCAGCGATCCCGTATCGACCAGGCCGATAGATTTGACATGGTAAAAGACCACTGCCACCGCGGCGAGCCCGCGCAAGGCATGAAGATTTCCTGAGAACCTGCGGTTTTCACCATACATCCATGTTGGTTTTCCTTAGAAACTCCCGCAGGGCGAGCGCAAAGCCGCTCCAGGGGTAGATGCCGCTGCTGCTTCCCGTTGCTGGCTTATCTCGGTTTTCGCGAGACCACCACCTCGATGAACTCCGCCCGGATACCGGACTCGATATCATCGATCTGCATGATGATGGTCGGAGTTTTCGCCTTCTCCGTAATGAATGCGGCGATATCGTAGCCCCAGTTGATGGTCATGAGGGATCCGGCATCATCAATCGGATTGCCGTGATACTGCGGCTCCATGTGGTGGATCACCTGACCGTCCGGGCCGAGGCTGGCCCTCAGGCTTGTCGGACTCCATTTGCTGACGAGGGGAACCGTGAAAATATGCGCGCCGCCGGGACGCAGCACGCGCGCAATTTCCTTGAAGGCGGCTTCAGGATTGAACACATGCTCCATCACGTCCTGCGTCACGAAGATATCGAACGTATTGTCGGCGAATGTCAGGGCTTCCAGGTTTTCGCAGCGGTGCCCGGTTGCCGGGTCATTCTGGCCCAACGCAACTTGCGGAAAATATTGCGATATACTGTAGTCGGAACAGGTTCTGTCCAGTCTGACGCTGACGCCTCTTTTGGCGGGCGACGATTCATGAATCCGCAGATTTGCGAAATGTGGATAGGACTGCTTGATGACCCGCATCAGCGCCCGTTCGCGTGGAATCGAACCGCAGTTCGAACACAGCAAGTGATCGCGAAACCATTCGTGCCGGGCTATGAAGGACACGTCCTGCTCGCAGATATCACAGCGGCCCTTCTGATTGAAAACTACCGACATCAGTTACTTCCTAGGTTTCAGGGCGACCACCATCTGCCAGGGGTCGTGATAGGTCCAGTCGTACGCGATGAAGTCCCAGTTCTCCAATCTTTTCAGATAGTCGAGACTGATGGAGGCGTTGCCGTAGTGTTCCACATGCGGGCCTTCCTGCTCAAACGCAAACCCCTTTGACCTGTGCTGCTCGATCAGGCCCTTCGCACTTTTCGTGTGCCGCAGGTCGTCGCGCATCTGCCAGTATTCTTCCGGGCGGACCGTCAGGAAGAATACGCCTTCGGGCTTTACGACTCGGCGAACTGCTTCAAACATGGCTTGCGCGGTGGATTCGGTGAGATGGGTGAAGACGCTGTAGGCAAACGCAAGATCGAACTTGTTCTCGTCGAAAGCCAATTGTTCCGGCCGCTGGTCCGAGCGCACCAGCGTGCCGAAGACCTTCGTCTTGGCGCACTCGTTGTGCGCTCCATCCCAGGGGTCGATGCCGTACATGTTTTGGATATCCGTGAACCACGGCATAACCCGCAGGAACCGGCCGTAGCCGAACCCAATATCGAGGGTGGTTGTCCCCGCCATCGACCGGTTTGTCGAGGAAAAGTACATCCGCTCCACCGCGCGGATGAAGGCGATCGTGCGCACACGCAGATCCTCGTTCTTCTGGCCGGTGAACATCATCTGGACTGCCTCGGACGCCATCGGAGGCAGTAGCTTGGACAGATTGGGATAGGCAGGATTTGGCAGTGAGAACATGAACGCGATGTATTCGTCCAATGACAGCTTGCGCAAATGCGGGAGAAGGGCGTTGATTTCGCTCGTTCCGCTGGCAGCGGTTTCGGCCTTCTGTATGACGTCGCGTGCGTGTTGAAGCATAGTCGTTCACCGTTGGTTGAATGGCATTGAGGCGGGTGTTGCCAGAAAACAATCCTGTTGTCCGGTTTGATCAGCCGGACATGAGATCTGCAGCATCTTTCTCGTCCAAATATTTGTCGCCAAATGATTTGTTCGAGTCTTCGTATCTTTTGCGAAGGAATTTGGCCATGCGGGGCGATACGAGCCCCTCTTTTCTTCCAGGGCCGATCAGAGGATAGGACTTCATGATTTCCTGCACTATTGCGCGCTTGTCATCATGGGAAATGCCGGTCTTGTTGACCAGACGGACTGTCTCGGCAAGACAGGAAGGGATGCTCGGGTTCAATTCGCTGAGGTCCGTATCCGCGGACAATAGAATGTCTGTTTCGTCCAGCAGGAGTTTGAGCGGGTCGGATCTGTATCCCTTCTTGCTTCGGTAAAGCAGCGCCTTGACGTTCTCGCGGCCGAAATTTTCCACCCAGGGATTGATCCTCTCGTTGAAATCGAACGCCTTGACCACGCGCTGGATGTATTCATCAAAAGTGGAGGTGAAAACCGGATTTGTTTTGAGTTCCTGTTTGTAGGCGCTTTCGATAAGATCCACTTGTTCGCGCACGAAAAAGATCACTGTCGTCGTGTAATCCTTCATGTATGCCGCGATTTCCGCAACGACATTTGGATTGACGAAACAGAAGAATTCGCTGCTGAGCAGGACTTTGTCAGGGTTCGCCTCCTCAATTTCCGAGCGCAGCGTCTCATACATTTCCTTGACTGGCTTCGGAATGGCTTTGACATTAAGGGGCGCAAGCGAGTGATGCGCCTCATAGGCCACGCCGGACTTGGGATACAGCACACCGTCTTCAAGCAGTTGGTCCCTTTGCAAATGCAGCGCGTGCTGAATCGCAGTCGTCCCGGTCTTGCCAATCCCGATATGCAAATAAACATGTGTCATGTCTGTGGGATCCGTTCTCGGGCAACCATTTACTGTCGTTGCGCAATGACCACAGCCTGCCAAAACTGAGCCGGGTCATCTATATGGCCCCACACGCGGAATTCCGGTTCCATCGCTTCCTTGATGTAGCTCAGGGGAACAACCGCGTCCCCGTAAATGGCGGCATCCCGGTGAGCCCCGCCACCGGTCGGCAGATAGACAACCTTGCCCGCGTCATAATTGGCCAGATGCTGCGGGATCTGGGGGGAATGGACCTGCAGGCCCGCATGCCATTTGGACTCAGTCTGCTTGTCGGCAAGCGATCCGACGAATTCAAGGAAGCGCCGCGGTTCGATCGTGAAGGCGAAAACGCAGCCGGGCCGCGCCACGCGCTTCATCTCGTTCATCCAGTGACGGAAGACGGATTCGGGAAGATGGGTGAACACGGAATAGGCGAGAATGAAATCAAGGCTGCCATCTTCATAGGGCAGGCGGCCCATCGGGGTAATTCGAGCAAGTTTGCCCGGAACTCCCTGCTGGCGGCAGGAGTCGAGAATGTCGGGATCGATGTCGACGCCGTGCAGGTGATCCTCGGTCACGTCCTTCCACAAGAACCGCAGGAAGCGGCCCCAGCCGCAGCCAAAGTCCAGCGCGGTAATGCCCGGGCCGATGGGCCTGCCGAGTTGCTTGGCGTAGGCCTTGGCGAGATGGTAGAAATTGTACCCCTCGCGCAGCGCGTCCTGACGCGAGGACCCCACGAACTGTGCTTGGATCTGGTCGGAAGGAAATCTTGGGAATTCCAGATTGTCGACGACCGGGGTGTCGATGCTCTGTATCAGCATGTCGAGCCATTTGGCGTCGGTCAGGTGACGGAAGTCATTTATAGTTTTTGTAGACATGATTTCACTTCACTTCTTCAACGGTGCGGAGGGAATATCCAGACTGAATCACACATAAGCCGGCGACGCGTTCGAGGGCGTGCGCCAAGGTACCATCGACTTGCCCGAGTTCTTCCTCGAAATCGCTGTCCTGCAGGGCAAGCTCTGTGAGCGGAGCAAGCGCCTCCACCTTGAACCAAAACATTGAACCGGCGGCGAAAGTCCAGGGGTACGAGCCAACAAGATCACTTCTCTTCATGGAAGCCAGCAACTTGTCCAGCCAGGTACGATTGAGAACGTTGCGGTCGGGCACGTTCAGGTCCAGAATGGAATTCTTGGGCGCTAGGATCCCGACGGAAGCATCCGTTTGAATGCGGGCTCGATTCTCATTGGAAATGTCGCGGCTTCCCAGGAGCGAATCCAGGGCTCCTTGCCGCAGCTGAGCCCCGTCTTCGCGCTGCAGGGATTTCTTGGAGTGGATCTTGCATCCATATTCGTAGCCGAGACTGCGGATCAGTTTGAGCAGCCGGGTGAACGGCATGATGTCGCGTCCCCGGTTGTTGAAGATGGCCAGGTACGCATGGGGAAAGTCCGCCCGGATGCGATTGACCATGTCGATGTCGATGGCCCTGTTCAGCGAAATGAAGATATCCAGATCGCCGGCATTGCGAAGATACGGCAATATTTCATCGTAAAGATCGGTGTAATAGAGGTGGAGGATCAGGCACCCCTTGCTGCGCGGCGTAAAGGCCGCCTGGCTTGCCTCGATCGCCGCGGTGATGTCCGGCGCGGTGCCGGCATAATCCATCAGCACATTGGCCGTGGCATGCAGATTGGCGTAGCCATACCGCCGGTCCGGTTCGAGATAGGCGCCCTCGGCCCATTCGTTCCAGGCATTGATGAACACGAAAGGCGGCTGGTCGGGAATCGTCTTGCATCTTTTAATGGTGAAATCGACCGCGGCCCGCAGCCATTTTGCGTAGTTTGATGGGTTGGAGCCGTGGAAAACGTGCCCTTTGCCAGGCTTCCGAGCTTCATTGTCCCAACCGGGCGACACAGTTTTGATGTGGGGAAGGTTTGGCGTCTCGAGAGACAAATGTGACGAAACCATGTCTTCATAGCTGAAGACATAGCCGCTGAAATCCTTGTTGACGAAATCGAGTTCTTCGTTGAGGCACCGGGCGTTCGCTTCATGAGGCGGAAATTCGATTGCGGCGTCAAATCCATAGGCCGCCGGATCCTTGATTCCGAATGTCCGCGCCGCGACCAGATACAGATCGCCAATGCCCTCGCTCTTGCAGTAGTCCCGCCACCGCTGCGCGGTCGCCTTTGCGTCCGGCAACAGGCTGATACGGTACACGAGCAGAACCGGCCGGCCCTTGAAGCGAATGTATCTGGGGTCCCGGAAAGCCGGGGCGAGGTCGGCGATGAAGGCCAGGTCGTCTTCGGGCGAATGGTTCTGTGCCATCAACACGTCCTGATCCATTCCGTCCCAGCGCCGGGTCCAGTTCTCGTTGGCCCAGCACAGGCAGAAGGGCAGGTCGATATCCGGATTGGCCAGGATCTGATTGACTGGCTTTTCCAGAAGCCTTTTTCCCCCGAACCAATAGTGGTGGTAGCAGAACCCGTAAATGCCGTAGTGCTTGGCAAGCGCGGCCTGCTGGCGCTGGGTGTCGACGACGCGCAGGTCGTAGAACCCGAGTTCGCCCGGTAAATGTGGCTGGTAATGGCCGACATATTGCGGCACGGCCTTGCTGACATTGGTCCATTCGGTGAAGCCGGTGCCCCACCACTTGTCATTTTCAGGAATCGGATGGAACTGGGGCAGGTAGAACGCGATCGTCTTGACCGGACAATCGGACAGATCGAACCGCTGGGGCGACTTCGGTACGAACTCCAGATCGATCCCGGGGGCCTTCTTGGCGGTCGAGAGAACCTGCTGAATGTACGCGTTTGTCTCGTCCTTCCTCGGCACGTCCTGGACTACCGGCGGCTGCGCCGGCGATGACGGCGGAAGCAGATCGCTCTGCTTGAACGCCGATCCCGAATTCTCGGAATTCGAATATTGGTTGGCATCCATGCGAACGGCATGGTCCATACGCCATCGGAAGCCAGAAAGCCCTTCGGTTCGATAGACTCGCGTCGCCTTGCCGATGGACGGCATCAGCCCGCCGCCAAAGCGGAGGGCTGCGGGAATCGCGCTGATGCCGCGAAGCAATCGTCCAGGAAAGCGGCCAATCCCCCTGGCCACCATTTTGGTTCTACGCAGGGGCGCTGTTATTCTCCAAGACGTCGAATCGAGGAACTCCCTTTGCGTGGCTTCCACCTGCGCCAATGCGGCTTCAAGGGATAACCGAGTCAATCCCACTTCCTGGCTTCGCGCGGCAAGCGCAGCATCGCTTTGCCGCAGACGGGCGCTGATCTGCTCTTTTTGTTCATTTGCAGCCGACAGCTCGGCGACCCGTTGAGCAAGCTCCGCATGTGTATTGGCGAGCATGGCTCCGAGCTGGTCGGCCTGCGCATTGGTCGTAGCGGCCTCCGAGCTCAGCGCCACGATTCGCTCCTCGCGCTCGCCCAGGAGTGCCGCCTGTCTAGCGGCCAGTTCTTCGGACTCCGTCAACTTGATCTGCCACTGGGCTTCGCGCGCCTGAGCGTTCGCCAAGGTCTCGCGTATTTCTTCCACCTGCGTCAGAAAGCCGGCGATTTCGGCATCTTTTTCTGCTAGACGCTCATCCATCAGCTGGCGGGCGGCTCGGAGTTCCGCAGTGTACTCCGCTCTGAGTTGCTCCAGAGTGGCAGAGAGCTCCGCCTTTCGCGCTTCGGCTTTGGCCAGAGCCTGGCGTGTATGCTCCACCTGCGCTAGGGAGTCGGCAATTTCCGCATCCTTTTCTCTCAGGTGGGCGTCCATTGCATCGCGGGCGGCTCGGAGTTCCGCAGTGTACTCCGCTCTGAGTTGCTCCAGAGTGGCAGAGAGCTCCGCCTTGCGCGCCTCGGCTTCGGCCAGAGCCTGGCGTGTTTGCTCCGCCTGCGCTAGGGAGTCGGCAATTTCCGCATCCTTTTCTCTCAGATGGGCGTCCATTGTATCGCGGGCGGCTCCGAGTTCCGCAGCATGCTCCGCTCTGAGTTGCTCCAGAGTGGCAGAGAGATCCGCCTTGCGCGCCTCGGCTTCGGCCAGAGCTTGGCGTGTCTGTTCGCCGCCCTCGGTCTGCGCGGCGAGTTGACTCTGCGCCTCGGCAATCTCGCGTCGCAGATCCTCCATTTCGGCTTGGGCCTGCACGAAGCGGGCTTCAATCGCTTCCGCGCGCCCAAGCGCATCTTGGGCCGCATCCCGCGCTTCGGACAGCGCGGCCTGAGATACCGAAAGGCTCTCCCGCAGGTCCTGTTCGGCGGCGGTGGCAGATTGAAGCTGGCTGTCCTTGCCTGCAATCTGCGTTTCGTAGTCGTTTTTTGCGCGCTCCATTTCGTCGGTCAAGGCCGCACGCTCGCTCATCAGCTGCTGGCTTTGCGCTTCGCTTTGCGTTGCCCGCTGGAGGGCCGACTGGGCCTCCGCTAAGGCCTTGCGCCGGGCCGCCGTTGTAGTGGTCAGGAGCGGCATCGCAGAATGGAATTCCTGCCGGATGCGATCGAGGGTCTCGCGTGCGCCGGACAGGTTGCGGCTCGCCTCAAGATCGCGCAGCGCCGAATAGCACTCCGCCACCCAGCCCGAAAGCTGCGGGTCGAGCAACACCTCGTCGGGAGCATGCGCATGGTGACGATGGCCGTCGCTGACAAATGCCGCCATATCCGAAGCGGCTTCCGCGACCGAAATAGGCGTGTCGAGGCCAAGCGTACCCACCAGACGCTCCATCACCGAGACGGGATCCGCCATGATCGCCTCGTAGGAGGCGAAAGCATGGGGCAGGCCCCGTGCGGCGTGTTCGGTATCAAGCGTATGAGACAGCCAAAGCAGCGCCGCATCGCTTCGGTCGTGATCAGCGGGCCAGATCGTTTGCCTGGCCATCAGGGAATCGATCACATCGAGAGGGTTGCGAAACATGACAATGGCCTTGATGCCGATAGCGCGTTGCGCAAGCGCCTGGCAGAAGAAACCGGCGAAGCGCGCGATCCTTGGTTCCTTGACCACGAACAGCGGCGAAAAGCCAAAGTCCTCGGCAATGATGTCGCCGATATCGATGGCAATCTGCTCGCGCTTTTCGAACGCCATTGTCTTGAGATCGAGCGGTGCCCAGTCATGCCAGTTGGAACCGAGCCCCGCAAGCATCTGGTCGTGATAGGCGATCAGACGCTCTGGCTCCCAATGCCCCGCCTCGTTGCCGGGATTTGCGCCCAGCATACGCTTCGGCAAGGAGGCGCCGAGCATGCTGACCAACCGTGTGATGGCGCTCGTTCCCGAGCGGTGCATGCCGAGGATGAGCACGCAGGTCTGCGCCGTTTTCTTGGAGGGGGCCGCAGTTTTCCTAGTTCTGGCCAATGGGTAAACTTCCGTAGGAACTGGGATGTGTTTTCGATGGCATTTTATTAGAGGCTCAATCCCATGTTTGCAACCCAAACAGTTTGGCGCTTAATGTTTGTGGCGATATTTTCGTCGGGTCTACAATAGCAGCACTGTTCACTTATTCACTTGCAGGCGTTAGGTTTTCAGGAATTCGTCACGATATTGGCGCCTTCAGGGACTTAATGCGTGCCGAGGGTGGCTACGGCATGCCGGAATTGACGAAAAAATGTGGAAATTCGATGTCCACATCGCCGTCTTCTTTCAACCTGGTCCGATGGTTTCGGCGCCCTTTTCGAGAGGAATCCCGGTTCTGTTGCGGTAGGCAATGCAATCCTTCGATATTGACCGGTTCGACCGGCCCGAACCGGATTCTGAAACCTGTTATCGGGCATTCTGTATAGGCTCCCGATTGTTGCAATCCGGGCCGGGCGGTGGCATGATAAAGTTGTTTTGTAAATAAAGAACACAAATGGCGTTCGCGGACATCAAAAATGTATATTTTTATATATATCATGTTCATTGGAAATTCAAAAAAAAATATTTTGCGTGATCCATGTATTATGTAATGCAGTCACACGCGTTCTGAGGAATTACAATTGATGTCCCGTCCTGTCAGTAACTACTATGATCGTAAATGGGTTGAGGCTGCAGTCGGTACTGGCCAGCATCGCGACGTGATCGGCGGTCTGTGGGATACGCTGGGGCCTATCCAGCTTGAACTCATGATCAAGTATGGGCTTGAGCCCTCTCACAAGTTTCTTGATATCGGTTGCGGTTCGCTGCGCGGCGGAGTGCATTTTGTTCGGTTCCTGGATCCAGGGCATTATTTCGGGGTGGATCTCAATGAATCGTTGCTTGATGCTGGCTATAACGTGGAATTGGCTGCTCAGGATCTTCAAAACAAACTCCCCAGAATGAACCTTGTCACTGATGGCGAATTTCAGTTCGGACGGTTTGGTGTTCAGTTTGACCGAGCCATCGCATTCTCTCTTTTCACGCACCTGCCGCTCAATCAAATACGGATATGCCTCGAAAAATTGTCGCAAGTCATAAGTCCGGGCGGCATGTTTTTCGCGACGTTTTTTGAGGCGCCGGAACATGTGCCCAGCCATCGGGATATTTTACAGGGCCCTGGAGGGGTCACCACCCATGGTGCGTCGGATCCTTATCATCAGCGCGTGAGCGACTTTCACTATCTGGTCGCGAGCTTGCCCTGGGAAGTCGAATTTATCAGCGATTTTGGCCACCCACGGGATCAGAAACTCGTGGGTTTCAGACGAAAGCCGGATTCAAGACCGGCGGACGAGGCAATGGCGGAATTGCCGCTGAAA
>NZ_JACIYP010000101.1 GCF_014359905.1 Hoeflea sp.
CCTGTGCTCTATCCCCTGAGCTACGGGACCACGCGACCCCTGCATACAGAAAGCGGGGCGGATCTTCAATATGAAGATCCGCCCCGCTTGCCTGCAATTTTCGCCAACTGTTGACGCCCGTCGTCCGACCGGGATCTGCGTTTGGCGGTGTTCAGGCGGCCAGTGCCTTTTCAGCGAGCTTGACCCAGTAGGATACGCCCACGGGAATGGCATCGTCGTTGAAATCATAGGCCGGGTGGTGAAGCCCGGCGGTGTCGCCATTGCCCATGAAAATGAAGGCGCCGGGCCGGGCTTCGAGCATGAAGGAGAAATCCTCGCCGCCCATGGTCGGCGGCTGGTTGCGCTCCACCTTGCCTTCGCCTGCCAGGCTTTCGGCCACATCGGCGGCAAAATCGGTCTCGTCGGCATGGTTGAACGTGACCGGGTAGTTCCTGAGATAATTCACGCTGGCTTCCACGCCATGGGCAGCGGCGACGCCACGGACAATCTCGCTGATCCTGGTTTCGGCCAGGTCCCGCATGGCCGGCGAAAGCGTGCGCACGGTGCCTGCCAACTCGACGGTTTCGGGAATGATGTTGTAGGCGGAGCCGCCGATAAACTTGGTCACCGACACCACCACCGATTCGAGCGGATTGGCGTTGCGCGAAGCGATCGACTGCAGGGACGACACGATGGCCGAGCCGGCAACAATCGGATCAATGGTCAAATGGGGCATCGCGGCATGACCGCCGATGCCCTTGAGGGCGATGTCGAAGATGTCGGTCGCAGCCATGATCGGACCCTTGCGGATGGCGAACTGGCCTACCGGAAGACCCGGCAGATTGTGCATGCCGAACACCTTGGCAATGCCGAATCGCTCCATCATGCCGTCATTGACCATTTCACGACCGCCGCCGCCGCCCTCTTCGGCCGGTTGAAAGATCACGGCCACGGAGCCGGTGAAATTGCGTGTCGCGGCGAGATGGCGGGCAGCACCCAGCAGCATGGCGGTGTGTCCGTCATGGCCGCAGGCATGCATCTTGCCCGGCGTGCGCGAGGCCCAGGGAAGGCCGGTGATCTCGGTGATCGGCAGCGCGTCCATATCGGCGCGAAGGCCGATGGCCGGACCGTTGCCGCCGGGGCGGCCATGAATGATGCCGACAACGCCGGTCTTGCCGAGGCCGGTTACGACCTCATCGCAGCCGAAGGACCTGAGCTTGTCGGCGACGAAGGCCGCGGTGTTGTGCACATCGAAAAGCAGTTCGGGATCGGCGTGAAGCGTGCGGCGCCATTCGGCAACCTCGTCCTTCATCGAAACAACATCGGCGACAAGCTGCATTTTTCACCCCTATGACTTCGTGATCTTGATATCCGGCGAAGACGGTCGTGTTGATATCGCCTTTTGCCATCTGTCTGCCATATAGGCTAAGTAGGCGTTTGTGACGAGCAAAAAGCGGTGGATCGGTCTTCTTGAGCCAGATGCGGATTGTCGTGTCTGCGGCGGAAAGCCGTTCCAAATACTGAAAAACCGGGTGCCCTGAATGAGCTTGAGAGTACAGATGCGCGAAATCAGCGTGACAATGGCGGTTTTGGCGCTGACGCTGGTTCTTTCCGTCCAGGCAATGGCCAATCCGAAAATCGCCGTGGATGTGAACTCGGGCCGGGTCATCGAGCATGAACAGGCGTTTCAGCGCTGGTATCCGGCTTCACTGACGAAACTCATGACCGCTTATCTGGTGTTCACGGCGATCAAGTCGGGCCAGATGACCACCCAGACGCCGATCGCCATGTCGGTTCATGCTGCCCAGGAGCCGCCGAGCAAGATGTATTTCAAGCCCGGTGAGCGCTTCCCGCTGGATTCGGCGCTCAAGTACCTGTTGGTCAAATCCGCCAATGATGTCGCCGTGGCGATTGCAGAGGCGGTTTCCGGCAGCGAGGAGGCCTTTGTCCGGGACATGAATGCCGCCGCCGTGCGGATCGGCATGTCCTCGACGCGGTTTGTCAATCCCAACGGCCTGCCCGGGAGCGGTCAATACACCACCGCCCGCGACATGGCGCTGCTGGCGGTGACCATTCGGCGCGAATTTCCCGAGTTCGCACATTATTACGGGTATGAGGGCTTTGCCGTCGGCACGGCCACCCATATCAATTACAACTTGCTGATGGGGAGGTTTCCGGGCGCCGATGGCATGAAGACCGGCTTTATTTGCGCGTCGGGATTCAATCAGGTCTCATCGGCGACACGCAACGGCAAGACGGCGGTCAGCGTTGTGTTCGGTGCCCCTTCGCAAGAAGCGAGAGCAGAGGAATCGGCGCGGCTTCTCAACGAGGTGCTGACAGCGACCGCACCGGGCGGCGTCACGCTTTCAAACCTGGCGCCTTACGGCGAGGGGCGCGACGTGGTGGCGGATATTTCCGGCGAGATCTGCACCAAGGCAGCGCGCGAGGCGCGCTATGAAGGCCGGGATGTGGAGGGCAAGATGGTGCTCGACTCGCCCTATCTCGTTGCGCTGACGCGCGAGCCGCGGCTGGTGCAGGCACCGGCGGGGCCACCGGCAGCGAGCACCGAGATCGCGCTGTCGCGAATTCCGCTGCCAATCGCCCGGCCATCCGATACGCTTGCCGGCCAGGTCGAGCCGTTCGCGGCCTCGGCGTTCACGGCGCCGGCCGGATCCGCTGCCGCCGCTGAGGCGATGCCGTTGCGCTCGAGCGTGCCGATCCCCGTCCCCCGCCCCGCAAACTGACCCCGGAAGACCTGAGCGATGACGCCAGAGAGCCCGTCGAAGCCAGCCTGGACAGCCCCGCGCGGCATCCCGGTATCGATCCTGACCGGATTTCTGGGGGCCGGGAAAACGACCTTGCTCAACCGGCTGATCCGTGATCCGTGGCTGAGTGATGCGGCGCTGATCATCAATGAATTCGGCGATATCGGCATCGATCACCTTCTCGTCGAAAGCTCCGGCGACGGCGTGATCGAATTGTCAGATGGATGCCTGTGCTGCACTGTGCGCGGCGAACTGGTGGATACGCTGGCCGACCTGATGGACCGGATGCAATCGGGACGCATCCGGCCGTTCTCGCGGGTGGTGATCGAGACCACGGGTCTCGCCGATCCGATTCCTGTCATGCAATCGGTGATCGGCCATCCGGCGCTGGGGCAGTCCTACCGGCTTGAAGGTCTGGTCACCGTTGTCGATGCGGTCAACGGCGTGTCCACGCTCGGCGAACACGAGGAGGCGCGCCGTCAGGTGGCGGTGGCTGATACGCTGGTGCTGTCCAAGACGGGACTTGTGCCGGCCTCCGATGAATTGCGATCGCTCCTGCACGGTCTCAATCCGCTGGCGCGGATCCTGGACACGGGCGCACCCGGAGTCACGGCTCCGGGCCTTTTCGACGCCGGCGCCTATGATCCCGCCACACGCGGGCTCGATGTGGCGCGGTGGCTGAGCGCGAAGGACGCGGGTCACGACCATCACGACCATCATCCGCATGATGCGAACCGCCACAATGCGGATATCCGAGCGGATTCCCTGGTGTTTGAGAAGCCGATTTCGCCCGAAGCGCTGATGATGTTTCTCGACCTGCTGCGCTCGGCGCACGGTCCGAACCTGCTGCGCATGAAGGGCATCATCAAGCTGTCGGACGATCCCTCTCGCCCGCTCGTGCTGCATGCGGTGCAAAGCCTGATGTCGGAACCGGTGAGGCTGACGGCATGGCCCGACGGCGCCGCGCACGAGACCAGACTGGTGGTGATCACCAGGGACATGCCTCAGGGCTTTGTCGGCGAGCTGTTCTCGGCCTTTGCCGACGAACCCGGGATCGGACGTCCGGACAAGGCCGCGCTTGCCCACAATCCGCTGGCCATTCCGGGCATGCCGTCGCCGCGATAACCCGGCTCAGGCCTTCTCGATCACAAAGCTATGGCCGCCTTCGATCGGCTGGCTGCTCACCAGTCGATGACCGTCTTCCAGGCAGAAATGCGGAATGTCGATCGCCGCCAATGGATCGGTGGTCTCGATCCGGAGCCGCGCGCCGATGGCCAGATCGCGCAAATGCTTGCGGGTGCGCATTACCGGAAGCGGGCATTTGAGCCCGCGCAGGTCGAGCGCATCGCTGTCGCTCAATTCTTGCTCCAGATTTTCCAGAACGGTTTTTCGGCCAGTGCCGACTGGGACGGCTGCTGCACATTCTCGACCTGTGCGGATCCGGCAGGATTGGGGACGGGCACAGGAACGCCGCCCAGAGCCGGCGCTGGAGCTGTCTGCTCAACCACCGATGGTTGTTCCTCGGCGGACGGCACGGGCGTTGCGGCTTGCGAAGGCATGAGCTGCGATGCCGGCGCCGATCCTGGCGCCAGGGCTCTGAGTGGATTGCCGGTGGCAAACAGGCTGAGGACCGGCACAGAAGCAGCCTGCCCGCCATTGGCCGCCATTCTCGCCGCCAACGCGGCTTCCTTCTCAGCGCGCCGGGTCTCAGCTTCCGCCTTGGCCTCATTGGCCGCGATCTGCTTGTTTTTCTCCCGGTCAAGTTCGGAGACAGCCTTGAGAAAACTCGCGTTCCAGGTTTGCTCATAGGCATAGTGAGCCGACGCCAGCGTGGTCGGCACGCTGGCCGGCGGGCAAGCCGCACTGGCCTGGAAACTGGCGTTCTCGATCTGGGGAATCTGGTTGAAGACATACTGGCGATCGCACACGTCGACCTTGGGCGGGCGCTTGGTCAGCTCGAAATGATCGTAGCCAACCTTCAGCATCTTCCAGAACTCGAAATGCTCGCTGTCGCGGTGCCGCGCCATGTTCTCGGGCGTCATGCGGAAGGGCAAGGCTTCGACGAGGAAGTATTCCTGGCCGCCCTTGAAGGCATCACGGGCGAACCCGTAGATTTCCAGGACCTGCTCATCGGTCATGGAATAGCAACCGGCGGATGAGCAGGCGCCATGGACCATCAGGTTGGATCCGGTGCGGCCGTAGGAGCGGTCGTAGCTGTTGGGATATCCCATGTTGAAGGACAGGTAGTAGCTCGACTTCGGGTTCATCTGGGCCGGGTAAATCCGGTAATATCCCTCGGGAGCCTGCCGGTCACCTTCCTCGAACTTGGGGCCAAGTTTGCCTGACCATTTGCAGATTTCATAGGAGGCGATGATATCGAAACGGCCATTGCCCTTCTGCTTCCAGACTTCCAGAACGCCTTCTTCCTTGAATATCCGCATCATGATTGGCGACCGCGTGCTCATGTCCTGCGCCTTCATCTTGTTCACAAGCCTGGCGGGCAGCGGGTGTTCAACCTTGTCGGAGACGGAGTCGAGCGCATCCTGGCAACCGGTCAGTCCCAGAAGCAGAATGGGGAGGAATCGCAGCGTTCGCATTGGGGTCATGGTGTCTCTTGAGCTTCGCAATTGCTGGTTCCCGGTGCGGATAGGGCGCTTCTCAAGCGAACTGCAGCCGGGCATTTCAGTGCAACATTACTCCGAACACGGTTCATGAAGCATTAACCGTCTTGGCGGCCGGCCGCAATTGTCCCGACCGGAGCGGTCCCAGATGCCGTTGAAAATGTGGCTCGATTACGGCGGCTGTCAGCCGATCTGCCGTCCGATCTTGAGAAATTTCTTGCGCCGGTCGGCCCTCAACTCCTCGCCGGTACGGCTGGACAGGTCCTTGAGCGCGGCCGCGATGGTGTCTCCGGCGCGGGCGATCACAGCCGCATGATCCCGGTGAGCGCCACCAACCGGTTCGGTGATAATGCCGTCAATAATGCCCAGGTCGCGCAGGTCCTCGGCGGTGATCTTCATCGATGTGGCGGCGTCGCGCGCACGGGTGGCGTCGCGCCAGAGAATCGAGGCGGCCCCTTCGGGCGAAATCACCGAATAGATCGAATGCTCAAGCATGTAGACCCGGTTTCCGGTCGCAATGGCGATGGCGCCTCCGGAGCCGCCTTCGCCGATGATCACCGAGATCAGGGGCGCGCGGAGATTGAGGCAGGTTTCGGTCGACCGGGCGATGGCCTCTGCCTGGCCGCGCTCTTCGGCGCCCACGCCGGGATAGGCGCCGGCCGTGTCGACAAGCGTGATTACCGGGATTTCGAAGCGGTCGGCCAGTTCCATGATGCGAATGGCCTTGCGGTAGCCTTCCGGGCGCGCCGAGCCGAAATTGTGGCGGATGCGGGTCTTTGTGTCGTGGCCCTTTTCCTGGCCGATGACGACAACAGGCTGACCGCGGAACCGGGCGAAGCCGGCCTGGATGGCAGCATCCTCGGCGAATTTCCGGTCACCCGCGAGCGGTGTGAATTCCTCGAACAGGGTCTTGGCGTAATCCCCGAAATGCGGTCTGTCCGGGTGTCTGGCCACCTGGGTCTTCTGCCACGGATTGAGCTTGCCATAGATCTCGGCCATGGCGTCGCGCGCCCTGGTTTCGAGCCGGGCGATCTCGTCGCCGGTGTCGATGCTCTCATCCTCGGAGGCCAGCTTTCTCAGTTCATGGATTTTGCCCTCCAGGTCGGAGATCGGTTTTTCGAAATCAAGGTAATGGTGCATCAAACTTTTCCGCGCGGGTATCCGCTTTTGTATCGCCGGGCACAGTCAATCGCAGTCAGAGGGATCTGTCACGCGTTAGTTTGCCGCATGCGAGCGGGCTTAATCGCGATTTTTTGTGGCTTTTGCAAGGGGGTGATGATCATTGACCAATTGCCGCAGCCGCTCATCGAGCACATGCGTGTAGATTTGCGTGGTCGAAATATCGGCGTGCCCCAGCAATTCCTGAACCGCCCTGAGGTCGGCGCCTCCGGCCAGCAGATGGCTGGCGAAGGCATGGCGCAGGACATGCGGCGAGACCCTGGCCACCGGGATGCCGGCGCGGCCGGCGACATCCTTGAGATCCCGGGCAAAGACCTGCCGTGACAAATGGCCTTCTGTCGAATTGGCCGGGAACAGAAAGCCGGCCTCTTGCGCCGCATCGCCGATGGTTTTCAGCCATACGTCAAGCGCGGCGCGTGCCGGACGCGACATCGGCACCATGCGCTCCTTGGCGCCCTTGCCGCGCACGACAAGGAACCGGCCTTCATCGGCAAGCACGCGATAGGGCAGGCTGACCAGTTCACTGACGCGCATCCCGGTGGCGTAGAGCAGCTCCAGAAGAGCGCGGAAGCGGATGCGCTGCAGCGCCTCGGCCTCGTCCTGCGCCATGTCGATATCGGCCTCTGCCTGTGCCAGCAGTCTGGAGACATCCTCTGTGCTGAGCACCTTTGGCAAGGGCCGGCTCTTGCGCGGCGAATCGATCACGCCGGTGGGGTCGTCGATGCGCAGTCCTTCGGCGTGGAGGAACTTGTAGAATTGCCGCAAGGCGGAAAGCCGCCGCGCCTGCGAGGCGGGTGAAAAGCCGCGGGATGCCAAATCGCTGAGGATGGCCCGGATGTCGTCAGGCCGGGCGCTGGAGAGCGTGGACCCCATGGATTTGAGCACGGCGGAGGCGTCATCGAGATCGCGGCGGTAGGCGTCAAGCGTGTTGTTGGCCGCTCCGCGTTCGGCGCTCATCATTTCAAGAAAGGCTTCGGCATTGGCGGCGCTGAGATCGCGCATGGATGGGAATTGCCTTGTCAGCGGTTGAGTTTTTCAGTGGGCACTCTCACGGTGAGTTCGCGATCCACCGGTTCGACATAGATCACCAGTGCAAACATGACGCCATAGACAATGCCAACGAGCACGGCGCACAGGAACAGAAATCGGAACAGTGAAGGCATGAGGACTCCGGCGAACGTGCGAAGATGCTGTTATGCGGCAGGGCGCGCGCTCTTTCAAGGCGGATGCGGACAGCCACGTGTGCTTGACGCGCCGCCGGACATGGCCAATAGAAGGGCCCAATCACCGGATTGCGGGCCGTGCACCAAAGTCCGGCCGCAAAGAATGCAGTAACATCCGAGAGGCGCGCATCACCCTCTTCTTGAATCGAGTCCGGTTTGAAGGTGTATGCGTCAAGGGTGGGGGAGAGTGTTGACGCAACCGCAGCCAAGTGTGCTGGAGCAGGATGTCGCCGAGGCGCTGCGTGTGCTCGGCCGCCGCAACCTGGTGTTCGTCGGTCTGATGGGGGCCGGCAAGTCAGCCATTGGCCGGCTTGTCGCGCAGATGCTGGATATCCCGTTTGTCGATTCGGATCATGAAATCGAGCGGGTGTCACGCATGTCGATCCCGGAACTGTTCGAAGCTTATGGCGAGCCTGAATTCAGAGCGCTGGAAGCGCGGGTGATCAAGCGCTTGCTCAAGACCGGCCCGCGCGTCCTGTCGACAGGCGGCGGAGCGTTCATGCATGACGCCACCCGGGCGATGGTGCTGGCGAACGGCCTGTCGATCTGGCTGAAGGCGGATCTTGATGTGCTGTGGACAAGGGTTTCCAAACGCGACTCCCGCCCGCTGCTCAAGACCGCCAATCCCAGGCAAACGTTGTCTGATCTGCTTGACCAGCGCTATCCGGTCTATGCGGAGGCGGATATGACGGTGGAGTCACGGGATGACGCCAAGGAAACAATCGCCGCGGAGGCCATTGCCGCGGTTGCGCGGCACGACCGTCATCAGAAAAAGGCGCCGACGACATGACCCATACCGAGACCCGTGAAACTGTTCGCGTCGAACTTGGCGAACGCAGCTATGACATCATCATTGGTCCGGGATTGATCGCCGAGGCCGGGGCGGACATCGCCAGCCGTAATCCCGGCATCCGATGCGCTGTCATCACCGACCGGAATGTTGCAGCAGCGCATTTGGATGCACTGCTTGCAAGCCTTGCCGCTCACGGGGTGGAGGCCGCGCCGCTCGTGCTGGAACCGGGCGAAAAGACCAAGCGCTTCGAAGAGCTGATCCGGGTTTGCGACCATGTTCTGGGCGCAAGGCTCGAACGTGGTGATGCAGTGGTGGCGCTGGGCGGCGGCGTGATTGGCGATCTGTCGGGCTTTGCCGCGGGCATCGTGCGTCGCGGCATGGGCTTCATCCAGATTCCGACCAGCCTGCTCGCCCAGGTGGATTCCTCTGTGGGTGGCAAGACCGGAATCAATTCCGTGCATGGGAAGAACCTGATCGGGGTGTTCCATCAGCCCGATCTCGTACTCGCCGACACCAATGTGCTCGACACTTTGCCGATCCGAGAGTTTCGCGCCGGATATGCCGAAGTGGCGAAATACGGCCTGATCGACCGCCCGGATTTTTTCGCCTGGCTTGAGAAAAACTGGCGCGATGTCTTCGCCGGCGGGCCGGCTCGCATTCACGCCATTGCCACGGGGTGTCAGGCCAAGGCCAGCGTGGTGGCCGCCGACGAACGCGAAAGCGGCTCACGGGCGCTGCTCAATTTCGGCCATACATTCGGCCACGCGCTGGAAGCTGCGACCGATTACGACGGCGCGCGGCTGGTGCACGGCGAAGGCGTCGCCATCGGCATGGTGCTGGCGCATGAATTTTCGGCGCGGATGAACCTTGCGAGCCCGGATGATGCAGCGCGGGTTGAGCGCCACCTGAGGGACGTTGGCTTGCCGACGCGGATGTCGGATATTGAAGGCGGGCTGCCTCAGACCGATATACTGATGAAGCATATCGCACAGGACAAGAAGGTCCGCCGCGGCGCGCTGACTTTCATTCTGACCCGCGGCGTTGGCCAGTGTTTCGTATCTGACAATGTGCCGGGGGATGAAGTGTTTCGATTTCTGGAAGAGAAGCGGGCGACATGATGCTGGAAACTATTGGCACAATCCTGACCGAAAACGGTCTGACCATTCTGGCCATTCTGGTCCTCATCGCGTTGTCGGGTTTCTTTTCGGGATCCGAGACAGCGTTGACGGCCGCATCGCGCGCCCGGATGCACTCGCTTGAACTCAATGGCGATCTCCGCGCCGGGACCGTCACCATGCTGATCGAACGCCGGGACCGGCTGATCGGGGCCCTGCTGATCGGCAACAATCTGGTCAACATCCTGGCTTCGGCGCTCGCAACCAGCCTGCTGTTGTCGATCTTTGGCGATTCCGGTGTCGCGGTGGCGACATTGACCATGACCCTGCTTCTGGTGATTTTCGCCGAAGTCCTGCCGAAAAGCTGGGCGATTTCTGCGCCCGACAGGTTCGCCATGACGGTGGCTCCGGTGGTCAAGGCCTTTGTGCTTGTTGTCGGACCGCTGTCGAGCTTCGTCAACTGGATGGTCCGTCACATCATGTCGCTGTTCGGGGTCACCTTCGCATCCGAAACCTCGATGCTCTCTGCACATGAGGAAATCCGCGGCGCGGTCGATCTGGCGCACCGCGAGGGATCGGTGGTCAAGGCCGATCGCGACCGGCTGGGCGGGGTGCTTGATCTCGGCGAGCTGGAAGTCTCGGACGTCATGGTTCACCGCACCTCGATGCGGATGCTCAATGCCGACGAAACGCCGGAAGTCAATGTCCGGGCTGTGCTTGAGAGTCCCTACACGCGGATGCCGATCTGGCGCGGCTCGACCGATAATATCATTGGCATCGTTCACGCCAAGGATGTGTTGCGGGTACTGGCCGAAGTGTCCAATGAGCCGCACCGGATGGACGTCGTCAAGATTGCGCAAAAACCGTGGTTTGTGCCCGATACCACCAGCGTGCCCGACCAGCTCAACGCGTTCCTGAGACGCAAGGCCCATATCGCCATTGTCGTGGATGAATATGGAGAAGTGGAAGGGCTGGTGACGCTCGAGGATATTCTTGAAGAGATTGTCGGCGACATCACCGACGAGCACGATACCGAGGTTCAGGGCGTCCACCAGGAGGCCGACGGGTCGATCGTCGTTGACGGATCGGTGCCGATCCGTGACCTCAACCGTGCGCTCGACTGGTCACTCCCCGATGACGAGGCGACCACCGTGGCTGGCCTCGTCATTCACGAATCCCAGACCATCCCGGAGGAGAAACAGGCATTTACCTTCCATGGCAAGCGCTTCGTCGTGATGAAGCGCGACCGCAACCGAATCACGCGGCTCAGGATCAGGCCTGCCGACAAGGTCTGACGGCCGCGTTGTGTCCAGCATGCGGGACGGGAACCGGGCACCGATCGCTCACGCTACCAGCGGGTCTGTTCGCCGGGTGCGGACGCCTCGACCGCCATGGCGTGAAGGCCGCCGTCGAGTTCATCCTTGAGCAGTTCGTTGACGGCACGGTGGCGCTCGATGCGGCTCATGCCTGCGAAGGCCGGGGCAACGATGCGGATGCGGAAATGGGTTTCGCCGGAGCCGTCGAAGGATCCATGATGGTCGCTGCCGGAATGATGATGACCGGCGTGCAGATGGCTTTCATTGATCACCACGAGCCGTTCGGGCTCAAAACGTTCGGTCAGCGCTGTTTCAATGCGGTTTTGGCGAGACATGAAGACGCTCCTCAAGATTCGATGCGGTCATAAAATTCGGCTGTCACGATTTGCGTGGTGGCATTCGACGCCGAGACGGGGTACGCAGCTTGAATCATCCCTGTCAATCCTTGTTCGTTAACGTGCAGAGCACCATAATCCTCGATATGAAACTGGATTCCAAATATTTCGACCGCATCCGGGTCCGCCGCAAGGGCGAGCGCCCGGCTGAGCCCTCCACGCCTGAATGCCAGTGGGATGGCTGCGCCAAACCCGGCGTTCATCGCGCGCCGGTCGGCCGGGACGCTGAAGGAGAGTATTTCCTGTTCTGTTTCGAGCACGCGCGCGACTACAACAAGGGATACAACTACTTCTCGGGCCTGTCCGACGGAGAGATTGCGCGCTACCAGAAAGAGGCTCTGACCGGACACCGGCCAACCTGGAAGATGGGCGTCAATCGCTCGGCCGAAAGCGGGCCGACGCAATCCACCGCGAAATCCGGATCCGCCAGCGCGCATGCCCGAATGCGCGACCCGCACGGTTTCTTCAATGGGCCGCGGCCCGGGCGTTCGGTCCGGGCGCGCAAGGTGAAATCGCTGGAAGCAAAGGCGTTCGACACCCTGGGCCTGGCCGCAAACGCGACATCGGCCGAGATCAAGACCCGCTACAAGGATCTGGTCAAACAACATCACCCCGACGCCAATGGCGGCGATCGCGGTTCCGAAGACCGTTTTCGCGCCGTCATCCAGGCCTACCAATTGTTAAAGCAGTCTGGTTTCTGCTAAGCGAACAGTCTAAGCAGGATCGGACAGGAGAGACGGCCCGTGGGCGTCATGCGCCAGGCCTTGGAGACAAGATGAGCAAGATCGACCTCGATATCACCAACCTGCCAGATACCACCGTCAATGTGCGCGAGGTGTTTGGCATCGATTCGGACATCAGTGTCCCTGCCTACAAGGAGCGGGACTCCTATGTGCCGGATCTTGATCCCGATTACCTATTTGACCGCGACACCACGCTGGCCATTCTTGCAGGCTTTGCCCATAACCGCCGGGTGATGGTTTCCGGGTATCACGGTACCGGCAAGTCGACCCATATCGAGCAGGTCGCGGCACGGCTCAACTGGCCCTGCGTTCGCGTCAACCTCGACAGCCATGTCAGCCGTATCGATCTCGTCGGCAAGGACGCAATCGTTGTGCGCGACGGGCTGCAGATCACCGAATTCAAGGACGGGATTCTTCCCTGGGCCTATCAGCACAATGTCGCGCTGGTGTTCGATGAATATGACGCCGGCCGTCCCGATGTGATGTTCGTGATCCAGCGGGTGCTCGAATCATCGGGCCGCCTGACGCTGCTCGACCAGAGCCGCGTCATCAGGCCGCACCCGGCGTTCCGGCTGTTCGCCACCGCCAACACCGTCGGCCTGGGCGACACCACCGGGCTTTACCACGGCACGCAGCAGATCAACCAGGCGCAGATGGACCGCTGGTCGATCGTCACCACGCTCAACTATCTGCCGCATGACCAGGAAGTCGGCATCATCGCCTCGAAGGTCAAGGAATTCGCCAAGGGCGACGGCCGCGAGACCATCTCGCGCATGGTCCGGGTCGCCGACATGACCCGCTCCTCCTTCATCAATGGCGACCTGTCGACCGTGATGAGCCCGCGCACCGTGATCATGTGGGCCGAGAATGCCCTGATCTTCGGCGACGTGGCGATGGCGTTCCGCCTCACCTTCCTCAACAAATGCGATGAATTGGAGCGGGCGCTGGTGGCCGAACACTATCAGCGCGCCTTTGGCGTCGAGCTGAAGGAAAGTGCTGCCAACATCGTTCTCAGCGCAACCGCCTGACGGATATCGCCATGGCCGGACGCGGCGACAACACAAGACCAAAGCCAACCGGCACTGTTGATGCCGAGCCGTTCCGGCGGGCGCTGACCGGCTGTGTGCGGGCGATTGCCGGCGATCACGAGCTGGAAGTGGTGTTCGGCGCCGACAAGCCGGGGATTTCCGGCGAGCGGGCGCGGCTCCCCGACCTGCCCAAGCGCCCGACCCGCAACGATTTCGCCATCACCCGCGGCGTCGGCGATTCGATTGCGCTGCGCAAGGCCTGCCACGATGATGCGGTTCATGCCCGCATGGCGCCGCAGGGGCCGGATGCGCGCGCGGTCTATGATGCTGTCGAGCAGGCCCGGGTCGAGGCCATCGGCGCGCGGCGGATGACCGGCGTCGGCGACAACCTCGCCTCGATGCTCGAGGACAAGTATCAGCGGGCCAATTACCAGGGGATCGTCAACCGCGAGGATGCGCCGCTCGAGGAGGCGGTGGCGTTGATGGTGCGCGAGAAGCTGACCGGTCGCAAGCCGCCCCAGTCCTCGGGGCAGGTGGTCGAACTGTGGCGTGATTTCATCGAGGACAAGGCCGGCGGCGTGCTGGACACGCTCGAAGGCTCCGTTGAAAACCAGCAAGCCTTTGCCCGCGTGGTGCGCGAAATGCTCTCGGCCATGGAAATGGCCGAAGACTACGGCGATGACGACAGCGGGCAGGATGACCAGGACGAGGTCTCCGACGAGGACCAGCCGCGCAGCCAGGAAGAAAACGATCAATCCTCGCAGGAAGAGGCCGGGTCCGACGCAGCACCCGCGGAGGAGAGCGAGACGTCCGACGAGCAGATGGATTCGGGCGAGATGGACGGCGCCGAAGCCGGCGATGACGACACCATCGACGACAGCGACGAGGATGCCGACACGCCGGGCGAGACCCGCAAGTCGACCGACCCTTTCACTGACCTCAACGAAAAGATCGACTACAAGGTTTTCACCACGGAATTCGACGAGGAAATCGCCGCCGAGGAATTGTGCGAGGAAGCCGAGCTCGAGCGCCTGCGGGCCTTTCTCGACAAGCAGCTGGCGCATCTGCAGGGCGTGGTCGGCCGGCTTGCCAACCGGCTGCAGCGGCGCTTGATGGCGCAACAGAACAGGGCCTGGGATTTCGATCTCGAGGAAGGCTATCTCGACAGCGCACGCCTGACCCGGATGATCATCGATCCAATGCAGCCGTTGTCGTTCAAGATGGAGCGCGACACCAATTTCCGCGACACGGTGGTGACGCTGCTGATCGACAATTCAGGTTCGATGCGCGGCCGCCCGATCACGGTTGCGGCCACCTGCGCCGACATCCTGGCGCGCACGCTTGAGCGCTGCGGCGTCAAGGTTGAGCTTCTGGGCTTCACGACCAAGGCCTGGAAGGGCGGCCAGGCCCGCGAGAAGTGGCTGACCGGCGGCAAGCCTCCCTTGCCCGGGCGGCTCAATGACCTCAGGCATATCATCTACAAATCCGCGGACGCGCCCTGGCGCCGGGCGCGACGGAACCTCGGGCTGATGATGCGCGAAGGCCTGCTCAAGGAGAACATCGACGGCGAGGCACTGATCTGGGCGCATTCGCGGCTTCAGCGTCGGCCCGAACAGCGCAAGATCCTGATGATGATCTCCGATGGCGCGCCGGTGGATGATTCCACCCTGTCGGTCAATCCAGGCAATTATCTCGAGCGCCACCTGCGCGCGGTCATCGAGGAAATCGAAACCCGCTCGCCGGTTGAACTGCTGGCGATCGGCATTGGCCATGATGTCACCCGCTACTACCGCCGCGCCGTTACGATCGTCGACGCTGAGGAACTTGCAGGCGCCATGACCGAGCAATTGGCAGCACTTTTCGCCGATGAGGCCGCCGGGCCCACTTCCCGCCGTGGGCGCAAGCGGGCGTGACGCGACCGAGAATCATGGTCCGGCTTTCGATCATCGCGAGCGCCGTCGTTTTGTTGACCGCATCTTCGGTCCTGCCGCTTCGCGCCGATGACGAATCCATCGATATCAGGTCCCGGCTGATCTCCCATTTCAAGGTCGGATCCGACGAGACGCGCTTTGGCGCATTCGAGTTCCTAGGCGGATTGGAGCTCAGTTCATCGAGTGCATCGCTCGGTGCGATGTCGGGAATCCGGCTGTCTGAAGACAGGGCCAGTTTCCTGGGAGTGATGGACACTGGCTTCTGGTATGCCGGACGGCTTGAGCGGGCTGAAAACGGCGTGTTGACCGGGGTCACGGGTTTCACGGTCTCTCCCATCCTCGATGCCGACGGCGCCGCCTCCGACGAGAAATGGCGCGTGGACTCCGAGGGCCTTGTTGTGCGCGGGGATGAAGTGCTTGTCAGTTTCGAGCGGGAGAGCCGCGTTGACATCTATCCTGCCAACGCGCCGGGCGGCTCCAGGCCTACGGGTTCCCTGCCGCTGCTGATTCCGCTCGAAGAGTTCCGCAGCAATCGCGGTCTGGAGACAATCACGGTTGCTCCGGACGCCTCAGCTCTCGCCGGCGCGGTGGTTGTGGTGTCAGAGAAAAGCCTCAACGAAAGCGGTGATATTTATGCCGCCATTCTCACCGGGCCGTCCAAGGGGGTGTTCTTCGTCAAGCGCCATTCGCCCTACGACATCACCGATGGAGATTTTCTGCCCAATGGCGATCTGCTGCTTCTCGAGCGCCGCTTCTCGATGGCCGGGGGCATCGGCATGCGCATCCGCCGCATCGACGGCAGCCGGTTGGCGCCGGGCAACCTGGTGGACGGACCGGTGTTGCTGGAGACCGACTTCGGCTATCAGATCGACAATATGGAAGGGCTGGACGTGACAACGGATGCCCAGGGTCAGGTTTTCGTCACGCTGGTTTCAGACGATAATCATTCCATCCTGCAACGGAATCTGGTTCTCGAGTTCCGTTACATGGCGGATAGCGGCGCCGACCGTTGACATCGGTCATTGAGAAACAGAGGCAGGTTGGGTTTGATCCTTCGCACCATCAAGCGAAGGAGGATGCCGATGCCAAAATTTGTGCACATCGACATTGCAGCCGACGAGCCGGAACGGGCAGCCGAATTCTATGAAAAGGTTTTCGGCTGGACCAGCCGCAAGCTGGACGGGCCAGTGCCTTACTGGCTGGTGAGCCCGCCTGACGACCCGAGCGCGCTCGGGGCAGGGATCGCCAAACGAGAGCAGGCGTGGCAGTCCACGACGCCGACCATCGAGGTGTCGTCGGCGGACGAGTACGGCGCCAGGATTGTGGCAGAAGGCGGAACTATCATCAGACCGAAAGCCCTTATTCCGGGTGTCGGTTATCTGCTGACCTTCAGGGATACGGAGGGCAATGCCTTTGCTATTCTAGAACCGGCTGCGGACAATCGCTTCGCCCCGCCGGCTGGTTAGGCCGCACCGTTGCAGCCGGGATTGCTGGATCAGGCGCGGCGCTGGGGAGTCAGAACGGGCATCAGCACGCCATAGGGCGCGAGCATGGCCAGTCCGACGATCATCTTCACCCCGAGATCACCCAGAGCCCAGGACACCCAGCGCGGGGCTTCCATGGCGAACAGTCCCAGCAGCGGTGCTGCTTCGCTGGCGAAACCATCGCCGGGGCCGATGATGTCGGCTGCTTGCGAGAAAGCCAGGCCGAAAAAGATCACCGTATCCAGGCTCGAGCCGATGATGGTGGAGGCCAGGGGCGGCAACCACCAGACCCGGTTGCGCAGCCGGTCGAAGATCGACACGTCGAGAAGCTGGGCGACAAGAAATGCGGAGCCGGAGGCAACGGCGATGCGCGGCGTGGCCAGCCATACCGAAAGTGCGACGGCGACGATGAAGCCACACAAGACCACCATGCGGGCGGTGGAGGGGCCGAAGCGGCGATTCGCAAGGTCGGTGACCAGAAACGCCGCCGGATAGGTAAAGGCGCCCCAGGTCAACAGATCAGCCAGATTGAGCGCGCCGAGCGTGTAGTCGACCGGGAATTGAACCAGGAAGTTCGAGGCCACAACGACAGCGGCCATGACAGCCATGAACGGCAACAGGGATAGGGTCATTCGCATTTTTTTATCCTGGGTTGATGCCACCAGCGGAAATAACGAAGGCGGGCCAGAAGCCCGCCATCATGATGAGTGTGCCGTCGATCTAAGTCAGGCGACCGCTTTTTCCACGATCTTCTTGGCGATCTGCCGCTTGAGCAGGCGCGCGCGCATCGACAATTCGCCATCCTTGGCCTTTGCCAGAAACGCGTCGAGGCCGCCACGATGTTCAACGGTACGCAGGGCGTTCGCTGAAATGCGCAAGCGGTAGCGCTGGCCGAGTGCATCGGAGATCAGCGTTACGTTGCACAGGTTCGGCAGAAACCGGCGACGGGTCCGGTTGTTGGCGTGGCTGACGTTGTTACCAGACTGGACAGCCTTACCGGTCAATTCACAGCTGCGGGACATTTTGCACCTATTATCTTTTCGCCATCGGACGGGCCGAGCCAGACTTGAGGCTCACCCAAAGGACCGCAGGCCTTTATCGGAAGTCGCGTGTCTATAGTCAGACCAGCAAGCTGCGTCAAGCGGGCAGGGCATGGAAACCGGCGAAAGTGCTGCTTTAGCCCTGTCTCGGCCGAAAATTGTCACCGCGAGCATGGAAATGTCGCAATGTATGTCGAGCTTGGACCAGATCCTGCACGGCGATGAGCGCAAGTGCAAACCATTGAGGAATGCGCATGAGCCGTGCCCGGTCGATACTGATGATCCTGATGACCGCGGCCCTTTTGCAGGCGAGCCTGCAGACCGGCCTTCGCGCCGAGCCGGTCAAGTTCCAAAGCGACTATTCCGTCCGGCTGATCGGGCTTCCCGTGGCCTATGCGAGCTTTGTCTCGGAAGTTGACGGGAACGACTACAGGATCTCGGGAACTTTGCGCACATCCGCATTG
>NZ_JACIYP010000102.1 GCF_014359905.1 Hoeflea sp.
GGCGGCGGATCCGGATGGCCATCGGCTGCGTGTGGTGGCCGGCACCGGATCCTGAGACAGCACTCGGCCATTCACAAAAAAAGCCGGGCCACGCATCTTGCCGTGGCCCGGCTGAAAGTCCGGAGAATACTTCGTTTCTGCCTGGCCTATCTCGAGTTGATCCAGACGGCTTCGGCCTGCTTTTCAGGAATCTGACGGCGTAATGCTCCGAGCACCAGGCCACTGAACAGTACGACAATCGCTACGGCAAGCATTGCAAGAGCTATGGTCATCACGGTTTCCTTCCTACGCAACCATCTTCATTGCCAACACCATGACAAATCCTGAATGAACCCAAGCTGAATGGGCGCATGGATAATGATTGGTTAGGAAAAGCGATCCCGGGAGGCTCACGCCTGACGCGCGCGGGGGAGGCAATTTCTCTCTCCGTCATCCCGGCCCTTGAGCCGGGATCCAGCGACCCGGCGTCCGCCGGGTCAGGGTCTCTATTCAGCCCAAGGACTTGGGGTGGCTGCATGCCGGATCAGGTCCGGCATGCCGGCGTCTGCAAGACCGCGCAGGAGAGGCATTTGAACTCCTGGAGCATGCTTGGGCGTCCGTCCGTCCGCCAGCTCCGCCTCAGGTCAGGTGCACGGCCCCCGGCAGCGCCGTGCCGAAATCCGGGCCGCCGGGGCGTGGCGCGGGCAGGGTTTCGAACATCGCCATGATCTCCTGGTCGCTGGTGCCTTCCTCGAGTTCCGTGGTCCAGACCCGGAAGGAGGAGAGCTGGTAGGCGCCGAACGAGGTGATCATGGCCACGTCGGCCGCGTCGGCGCCGCGCACCATCAGGATGCGGCCGATGCGCGGCACGTTGTAGCGCGCGTCCACCGTGTGCCAGCTGCCGCCCAGATAGACCTCGAACCAGGCGCAGAAATCGTCAAAGCCGGAATCGGGCACGCCGATGTCGCCGAGATAGCCGCTGGCGTAGCGGGCGGGAATGTTCATGGCGCGGCACAGGCTGACGCCGAGATGGGCGAAGTCACGGCAGACGCCGGATTTCTCCTCCAGCACGTCGCGCGCCGTCTTGTCGGGGCGGCCGAACTTGTAGCCGAAGGTCACGTGGTTGTGGACAAAGGTGCAGATCGCCTGCACCCGCGGCCAGCCTTCCTGGGTGTTGCCGAAATTGGCCCAGGCGAAATTGCCCAGCGAATCGGAATCGCAGTAACGGCTGGCGGTGAGAAAGCCGAGCGTGTCGCTGGGCAGGTCCTCGATCCGGTGCTGGATGGCGAAGGACGGCACATTGTCCGGCACGCCCGAGACCTCGGCCACGCAATCGGACCAGAAGGTGGTGGTGCCGGTGTCGGCCACGGCGCGCGAAATGCGGTTGCCGTAGCGGTCCACATAGACCGCAATGGGGGTCATGCTGGTCGTGCGCACGTAATCCGCGCCGATCAGGCGACCGTTGAACTCCGTGTGCGTCGACAGCGCCAGCAGCATGGGCACGGGCGCCGGGCAATCGACCACTATTTCAAAACCAAATCTGATGAGCATGCCATTCCCTTTATTGATTGAATATTTCGATCGTGACCGCGGCTTTGGCGCGGCAGCTGCCCCGGCCGAGACGGCGCTGCCCATGGCATGGGATGTCTCGCACCACCATTATGGCACGCCGGCGCGGGATTTCATCCACTATTTCCATGAGTGCCGTCCATGGCTTTCACACGCTCCGGCCTTGCCGAGGTGCCTGAGCGATGCCGAGACTGCCTGAAGACTGTCATACAACGTACTGCTCGGCCGTTTGTTCCCTGAAGACGGGACCAATTGTCAGGATTGGCCGATCCGGAAGGGCCGGCAAGATAGTTTTGCCTTGTATTAACCGCAATTGAGGTGCATGGATCTTGCGTTATCTTTCAAGCGCCCAGCATCCTGCCGGCTTTCGGCTCCCAGGGTCTCCGCTTGTTCCTCGACTAAGAATGAAAAACCCCGCAAGCAGCGTGATCGCGCTCGCTTGGCCGCGATCTGTATTGGGACTGAACAATGACAAAGAACGTTTTCACCAAGGGGCAGCAAGTCTCGCTCCAATCCCGCGTCGGCCTTTCGCCGCGCACCCCGACCGAGTTCACCGTGCTGTTGCGCCTGCCGGACAATGGCGGCAAGCCGCAATACCGGATCCGCAATGACGAGCAGGGTCACGAACGCGTCGAGCAGGGCAGCAATCTCGAACTCATCGAGACCGCCAGCAGCAGCTGACGCCGCGCCCGCTTCCGGCCGTCCGAGGTGAGACGTCCCGTCAGCGCTGATCGTGTCATCACCGATTGCATGTAAATGTGGCGATGCCCGTGTCTGAACCGAACCCGGTTTGGAGCGTATTGCCCGGAAACAGGAAAAACCATGGCCAAGGGTCAAATGAGATCAAGCAAGGAAATCCGCAAACCCAAGAAGGACAAGGCCGAAGCCAAGTCCGCGCCGACCTTGGGATCTGCGGTCAAGCAGCTGGAAACAAATCCGTTCCAGAAAAAAGCCAAGAAGTGACGGCCGGTTCGGCCAGCCGCGCGGGGGCCTGGTAATGCTAGGCTTTCCCAACCAGATGTGCAATTTCGACGAGGAAGCCGGAACCTTCCGCTTCTCGGGCTATGATGGCGTGATGGAAGTCCGTTTCGTGCTCGAAGCGCCGGCGCTGGAACAGATCGCCGGGCTCACCCGCTCGCCCGAGACCGACTACCGGGCCGCCTTCGATCAGCGGCGGGCGCAGATCGAAGCCGCCGCGATCCGCGCCTACAAGAAGCACCGCAAGAACCTGGTCTTTTTGTCGATCGCCGATTTCTAGCGCTCGAACGGCGGCAAATCCGGGGTGTTCGGCCGGGCGCACTTCGCGTCACGGGCGGGCAGGGCCTGATTGACCCTTGAAGCGCACCCGCCGACATGACAAAAGGCCCTGACAACAGGAATTCCGTCATGCGCACTGCTTTTTATCCCGGATCGTTCGATCCCATGACCAATGGTCACCTCGATGTGCTCGAACAGGCTTTGGCGCTGTGCGACGAACTGGTGATCGGCATCGGCGTGCATGCGGGAAAGAGCCCGATGTTCTCCTTCGACGAGCGCGCCAGCTTGGCCGACCATGTCGTGAAAGCCGAATTTGCCGAGCGCGCCAAGGATGTGCGTGTCGTGTCCTTTGACGGGCTGGTGGTCGACGCCGCGCGGGAGGCCGGCGCCACGGTTCTGGTGCGGGGCTTACGCGACGGCAGCGATCTTGACTATGAAATGCAGATGGCCGGCATGAACCGGGCCATGGCATCGGACATCACGACCGTGTTCGTCCCCGCCTATCCTGAATCCCGCCATATCACCGCCACGCTTGTGCGCCAGATCGCAAAGATGGGTGGCGATGTCTCGCCGTTCGTTCCGGTTGTGGTGCAAAGGGCGCTCGCAGCACGGACTTCGTGAGTTCTCAAGCCTTCGCCGTGGCGTTGCCAAGCCCGCGGCGGTGTGTCAAACGAGTGCCAGCCGTTGCGGGACGTATCCGGGCCGGCCATTTCAATGGAGCTTCCATGCGTTCTTCACGCTTTTTTCTCGCCGCCGCGCTGGCCTTCGGCCTCGCTTCGACCAGCCTGGCCAGCGCCGACACGCTGACCATCGAGCTCAAATCCGGCAATGTGGTGATCGATCTCGCCGAGGACGTGGCGCCGCAACACGCGGCCCGCCTCAAGGCGCTGGCCGACGCCGGCGAATATGACAATGTCGCCTTTCACCGGGTGATCGAGGGCTTCATGGCCCAGACCGGCGATGTGCAGTATGCCGACATGGAAAATGACTTCAAGCCCGCCCAAGCGGGCATGGGCGGCTCGTCCCAGCCTGATCTCGAAGCCGAATTCTCCGACATTCCTTTCGAACGCGGCACGGTCGGCATGGCGCGCTCGCAGAACCCCAACTCCGCAAATTCGCAGTTCTTCATCATGTTCGCGCCCGCGCCGGGCCTCAACGGCCAGTACACGGTCGTGGGCAAGGTGATCGAGGGCATGGAGCTTGTCGACCAGATCAAGCGCGGCGACCCCAACAACAACGGCTCGGTCAGCGATCCCGACCGGATGATCACGGTCCGCACAGGCGGCTGATACACGTTCCTTTTATCAAACACAGGAGAGACCCATGGCGGAGATCAAGGATCCCGAAAACACACTCATCATGGAAACCACCAAGGGCCAGGTGACCATCGAACTGCTTCCGGACCTTGCGCCCGGCCACGTTGCCCGGATCAAGGAGCTGGCGCGCGAAGGCGCCTATGACGGCGTGGTGTTTCACCGCGTGATCGAAGGCTTCATGGCCCAGACCGGCGACGTCAAGTTCGGCAAGTCGGACGGCAAGTCGTTCGATCCGCGCCGCGCCGGCATGGGCGGGTCGGACAAGCCCGACCTGAAGTCGGAATTCTCCAACATGAACCACGCCCGCGGCACCTGCTCGATGGCGCGCTCGCAGGATCCGCATTCGGCCAATTCGCAGTTCTTCATCTGCTTCGACGATGCGGGCTTCCTCAACCGCCAGTACACGGTCTGGGGCCAGGTCACGTCGGGCATGGACAATGTCGACAAGATCAAGCGCGGCGAACCCGTCGTTGATCCCGACAAGATCGTCTCGATGAAGGTCGCGGCCGACGCCAAGGCTTGATGCATGGCGCGCAAAAGTGCGCAGCGGTTTTGCGATAACGTCATGCAAGACCAAAGAGTTAACGCGCGTCACCGGAATTCGCTTGAATGCGACGCGCGTTAGCGGAACTGATCCGCGCGGACTTCATCGGGCGTCATGCCGGCTGAAGTCCGCGCGATTGTTTTGGGGCGCGGCCTGTGCGGGTAGACCTGTTCGATTTTGACCTTCCCGACGAGCGGATTGCGCTCCGGCCCGCGAGCCCGCGCGACAGCGCCCGGATGCTCCGCGTCCGCGCCGATGGCGCGCTTGACGATCTCACCGTCTCCGATCTGGCCGATCTGCTCGAGCCCGGCGACGCGCTGGTGTTCAACGACACCAAGGTGATTCCGGCGCAGCTCGAAGGCTTTCGCACGCGCGATAACAACCAGTCCCGCATATCCGCCACGCTGCACATGCGCTCCGGCCCCGACCGCTGGAAGGCCTTCGTCCGGCCCGGCAAGCGCGTGAAAGAAGGCGACCGACTCAGCTTCGGCGGCGATGGCGAAACCTGTCTTTCGGGCGTGCTCGACGCCACGGCGGGCGCGCGCGGCGAGGGCGGCGAGATCGAGCTGATCTTCGACCTTTCCGGCCCGGCGCTCGACGAGGCGATCATGGCCACAGGCCACATCCCGCTGCCGCCCTACATTGCCTCCAAACGCGGCGAGGACGAGCAGGACCGGCTCGACTACCAGACCATCTATGCCCGCGAGGACGGCGCGGTGGCGGCCCCCACGGCGGGCCTGCACTTCACGCCGGAGCTGTTTGCCAGGCTCGATGCGCGCGGCGTCTCGCGCCATTTCGTCACCCTGCATGTCGGCGCAGGCACCTTCCTGCCGGTCAAGGCCGACGACACCGCGGACCACCTGATGCATTCGGAAATCGGCCATGTCAGCGCCGAGACAGCCCAAGCGCTCAACGCAGTGCACGCCCGCGGCGGCCGCATCGTCTCGGTCGGCACCACTTCGCTCAGGCTGCTCGAAAGCGCCACTGATGAAGACGGCACGATCAAGCCATGGTCTGGCCCGACCGACATCTTCATCACCCCGGGCTACAAGTTCCGCGCCGTCGACGTGCTGATGACCAATTTCCACCTGCCGCGCTCGACCCTGTTCATGCTGGTCTCGGCCTTCTCGGGCCTGGAGACCATGCGCTCGGCCTACCGGCACGCCATTGACGCGCACTATCGGTTCTATTCCTATGGCGACGCCAGCCTGCTGTTCCGGAGCACGCCGTGACCCCCGAGACCGACGAGAAAACCGAGACCTTCCGGTTCAAGCTGATTGCCACCGACGGCAAGGCGCGGCGCGGCGCGATCACCATGCCGCGGGGCACGATCCGCACGCCGGCCTTCATGCCGGTGGGCACCGGCGGCACGGTCAAGGCCATGTACATGGATCAGGTCCGCGATCTGGGCGCCGACATCATCCTGGGCAACACCTATCACCTGATGCTGCGGCCGGGCGCCGAACGCGTCGCCCGGCTGGGCGGCCTGCATCACTTTGCCCGCTGGGAGCATCCGATCCTGACCGATTCCGGCGGCTTCCAGGTGATGTCGCTGTCGGCGCTGCGCAAGATCGATGAGCAGAGCGTCACCTTCCAGTCCCATATCGACGGCTCGCGCCACGAGATGAGCCCGGAGCGTTCGATCGAGATCCAGGGGCTCTTGGGCTCCGACATCCAGATGCAGCTTGACGAATGCGTGCGGCTGCCCGCCAGCGAGACCGAGATCGAGCGCGCCATGGAAATGTCGCTGCGCTGGGCCGAGCGCTGCAGGACCGCCTTTGGCGACCAGCCGGGCAAGGCGATGTTCGGCATCGTCCAGGGCGGCGATGTCCCCAAGCTGCGCGAACGCTCGGCGCAGGCGCTCGCAGGCCTCGATCTCAAGGGCTATGCGGTGGGCGGCCTTGCCGTCGGCGAGCCGCAGGCGGTGATGCTCGACATGCTCGACGTCACCTGTCCGGCTCTCCCGTCAGACAAGCCGCGCTACCTGATGGGCGTGGGCACGCCCGACGATATCCTCAGATCGGTCGGCCGCGGCATCGACATGTTCGACTGCGTGATGCCGACGCGGGCCGGCCGCCACGGCCTGGCATTTACCCGCCACGGCAAGATCAACCTCAAGAACGCCCGGCACGCCGAGGACCACCGGCCGCTCGACGAGGAAAGCGCTTGCCCCGCCGCCCGCGACTATTCCCGCGCCTATCTGCACCATCTGGTCCGCTCCAACGAGATCTTGGGCATGATGCTGATCACCTGGAACAATTTGTCCTACTATCAGGACCTGATGGCGGGCATCCGCGCGTCAATCGAAGCGCAACAGTTCGAGGCGTTCACCCAGGAGACGCAAGAGCGCTGGGCCAGCGGCGACATCGCGCCGCTGGGGTAGGGGCTCCCCAAAGGCAGGCCCCGTTCGATGACGATACCCGAAATAATCACAATACCCGGATGACGCCGCCAAAGTCTCCGTCATCCCGGCCCCCGTGCCGGGATCCAGCGACCCCGCGTCTGCGGGGTCAAAAGACTCCTTCAGCCCAAGGACTTGGGCTGGCTGGATGCCGGACCAAGTCCGGCATGACGGCGGTGATGTTTCGCAAGCACACGGGGATCCAGCGCGGCGTCTGTTGCGAAGCCTCTCTCCGCTTCACCCTCAGGCCGCGTCCAGCACCTTCTCGCAATGCGACGGGCCGCCCTTCGGATCGACGCGATCCGACAGCGCACGGATGCTGGTGATCCGGTAGTCCTTGTTGACCTTGAGCTCGACGCTGCACGACTGCCCCCGCGAAAAGCCGCCCCGCCAGATGTAGATCGCCCCGCCGCCGCTCGCCGTGTCCGACAGCGGAGGCCCGTAGGCGGCAAAGAACACGCCCGCCTCCTTGCCGTTCCAACGCGCCTGCAGCGGGTTGGTGGGGACTGTCGCTGTGGTGCAGGCGGATACAAAGACGGCGCTGAGGGCGAGAATGGCAAGCCGGAATTTCATGGTCGACAGTTCCTTGGAGCGCGTGAGGGTGTGGCGCGGGCCACGTGGATCCGTCATAGCGGATTCGGAGGGGCCGGAAAATGGCTTGCGACGGCGCAGGCGGCATTGTTTCGGACGGGATAGCCGTCAATCTCGCCCCTTGAGGGGGAGATTGGAGCAGCGCCGACACTGTCAAAAAATCCCACCGCGTTGCCCCACCCTGACCACCCATGCAAACCGCTGCCGGGTGGGCGCGCGACCGTACTTGTCCACCCGGTCATATGTCTGCCGGAGCACTCCGTGACCGGCGAAAAAGAAAGCGTTCTCTTTCCTCGAGGTATCGCACCACACCGAACCCCGCCTTCTCAAGCACACGCCGAGAGCCCGGATTTTCCGGGTGCGCCATCGCCCAGACTTCCGGGAGCTGCAATTGCTGATCCGCAACTTCCAACGCCGCGCTGACGAGTTCGGACGCATACCCACGACCCCAAACGTCGGGGTGAAAATAGTACCCAACCTCGAAGCCCCATCCTGGGTCAAAGGGATCCTGGTACAATCCACCCCACCCGATAATCCGGTCATCCTGCCGGGTTGAGACAATCCATGGCGCACAGCCATCCCGTCGTCTGCGCCATTCGTGGACCATGACCCGGCGCTGGCACTGCCTGAGCGTTTCATCGACATGGGTGAACGCCATGGCTTCGGCGTCGCCCAGGAATTCGAAAAGGGATGGGACGTCGGCACGAAGCGACGGGCGCATGTTCAGTCGTTCGGTCCGGAGCAATTTGGCATTCCTGCTGTTGGCGATTTTGAGCCTGCTTCTTGTCTAGTCGTTGCGGTGAGGGAATACGAGGGGCAGGCTTGCTCCAATCTCCCGCCTTGCGGGGGAGATGTCGGCGTAGCCGACAGAGGGAGGTATCTCTCCGAAAGCACTCCGGCATACGTGGTCGTGGATGGCGCCCCCCTCTGTCACTTCGTGACATCTCCCCCGCAAGGGGGTTGATCGGGTCCGTGCCAGACGCACAAATCCGGGGACAATGTCTCCCATCGCAGTAAACCATTTCAATAGCTTGAGAAAAAAGTCCCCCCGTTTTTTCCCCACCCAAACCGCCCATGCCATATTTCGGTTGCTCCCGCTGCCGGATGGGCTGTCGAACGTGCCGGTCCAGGCGGGAGGAAGGCCTCCTGGCCTCGTCGTAACGTGCGGCGGGATCCGGGAGGAGGCGGAGGCCGGCGTGCTCCGCTGGCAGCCGATCCTTCGGAACCGGCCAAGTCAGCCACCGGACCCGCCCTCGCATCCGGGTTCCGCGTCAGGCGGAGCAAGCGGATGGACGGCGGGACGGGCCTGTGGCGGATCCGGGAGTCGAAAGACGACGGGATTCGTGCCGGACGCGCTCCACTCCCTGCTGCAATGGCCTCGTCCGGGCCGGGCTGAAGGGCAAGGCAGCCGCCTGTCGGATGCGGACATCATCCGGCAAATCTCGGGCCGCGCGCGCGTTGCGCCACCCCGGTGCATGGTTCTGCCATGCGCCACACATACCCAATTCGGAAAGGCAAAGCCCGCGTGCGGCCCTCCGGACTGACTGTCTGCTCCATCACCCCGGCGGAACCCCGCGCGGGGGCATTTGCGCATGCCAGATGCCTCCCTTCTCCCCCCGGGAGAAGGTGGCCCGAAGGGCCGGATGAGGGGCGGCACCCACTGAAGCTCCTGGGGGCACCATCCCCCTCCTCCCCTCATGGCGGAGAGAGGGGAGAGCGCAGTGCCCGCCACAGGCCTCACTCCTCTCCGGGTTGCCCAGGCTCGCCGCGGCGCGCGCGGCTGCTTCATCCGCTTCGTCCGCACCCCTTGCGGCGCGCGGCCCCGCATTGCAAAGTGCGCGGCATGCGCCACCCGCCCAGGCGGCACGCCGATCCCTCATCCCGATACCTCATAAGGGAGCCTGTCATGTCATTCTTCAAACTCACTGCGGCCGCCACCTTCGCATTGGGCGCGGCCATCGCCTTCAGCGGACCAGTTGAGGCGCAGGACCTGCCCGATCTCGGCGGCCGGGCCGTCGTCGTCGTCACCGAGAACGCCTATCCGCCGCTGCAGTTCATCGACCCCAGGACCGGCGAGCAGATCGGCTGGGAATACGACGCGATGAACGAGATCGCCAGACGCTTGAATTTTACCGTCACCTACCAGAACACCTCGTGGGACGCGATGATCCAGGCGGTCTCCGACGGCCAGTACGAGATCGGCATGACCGGCATCTCGATCAAGGAGGACCGCAAGGAGAAGGTCGATTTCTCCGATCCCTATCTGCGTTCCGAGATGTTCATGCTGGTGCGCGCCGACGAGACCCGGTTTGACGACGCCGCAAGCTTTGCCGCCTTCGAGGATGGCCTGGTCGGCGCCCAGCCCGGCACCACGCCGTTCTATGTCGCCGTCTACGACGTGCTCGACGGCAATGAGCAGAACCCGCGCATCAAGCTGATGGAAACCTTCGGCGCCACCGTGCAGGCGCTGAGAACCGGCGATGTCGACATGGTGCTGACCGACGGCGTCGCGGGCAAGGGCTATGTCGAGGCGTCGGATGGCGGGCTCAAGCTCGTCGGCGGCCCGCTCGGCGCCGATGATTTCGGCTTCATCTTCCCCAAGGGCTCCGACCTGGTCGCCCCCGTCAATGCGGCGATCGCTGCGATGAAGGCCGACGGCACAATCGATGCGCTCAACACCAAGTGGTTCCTCGATTACAAGCTGGGCGGCTAGACCGCCGTGCAGACCGTGTTTGACGGCTACAGGCCCGGCGCGCTGGCCGGTGTGCTTGGCCTGCACATGACGTATTACGCCCGGGAATGGGGGTTCGGCCTGGCTTTCGAGACCAAGCTGGCCGCCGAACTCGCCCGGTTCCTCGTCCGGTTCGATCCCGCGCGCGACCTGTTCCTGACCGCCTGGCGCGGGGACCGGCTCGCGGGCTCGATTTCCATGGATGTTTCGGGCGGCGGGACCGACGGCGCGCATCTGCGCTGGTTCGTGGTCGCCGACGAGGCGCGCGGCGCCGGGCTCGGCAGGCAGCTCCTGGCCCGCGCCATCGGCCATGCCGACGGCGTGTCGGCCGGCCCGGTGTGGCTCACCACCTTCGCCGGGCTCGATGCGGCGCGGGCGCTTTACGAGAGCTTCGGGTTCCGGCTGCGGGCGGAAAGCGACGCGGACCAGTGGCAGGGCGGCGTACGCGAGCAGTCCTTCCTGCGTCCCGCGCCTTCGCCTGCATCGCCGGAGCGTTTCGCGCCGTGACGGCGGCGCCCAAATCAACGGACAAGCCCGATTTTCCCTGGTGGCTGCTGGCAGCCGGGGCGATCGCGCTGTTCCTCGCCATCCAGATTGTTCTCAACGATCTCTACAGCCAGATCTTCACCATCGTCTCGCGGGGCGTCGGCATCACCATCTTCGTCACCCTCGTGGGCTTCGCACTCGCCACCGCGATCGGGCTCTTGCTGGCGGTGATGGGCCTGTCGCGGTTCCTGGTGCTGCGCCAGATCGCCCGCTTCTATGTCGAGATCATCCGCGGCATCCCGATCCTGGTGCTCCTGTTCTACATCGCCTTCGTCGGCGCGCCGGGCTTCGTCGTCGCCTGGAATGTCCTGATGACACCGCTGATCGATCGGGGACTCGTCGAGCCGATGTCGGTGCGCGATGTCTCGCTCCTGTGGCGGGCGATCATCGCGCTCACCATCGGCTATTCGGCCTTCATCGCCGAGGTGTTCCGCGCCGGCATCCTGTCGGTCGACGCGGGGCAGGTCGAGGCCGCCAAGGCGCTGGGGCTCGCGCCGGTGCAGCGCTTCCGCTTCATCGTGCTGCCGCAGGCGATCCGCACCATCCTGCCGCCGCTCGGCAATGATTTCATCGCCATGATCAAGGATTCCTCGCTGGTCTCGGTGCTGGGCGTGGCCGACCTCACCCAGATGGGCAAGGTCTACGCCTCGGGCTCGTTCCGCTTCTTCGAGACCTATTCGATCGTGGCCTATGTCTATCTGCTGCTGACCGTCGGCCTGTCGCTCGGCCTGCGGGCGCTCGAGAAACGGCTGCGCCGCTCGGATGAGGAACGCGGGACCCGGACGGAGTGAGTTGCGCGCGCTGCGGTGCATGGCGCCGTCCGTTTGATGCAAAACCCCTGGCAATCTGCCGGCCGGACCCCACATGAAGGGTAACTTGCGAAAGGACACTCCATGACGCGCCCACTCCTGATTGCCCTCATCGGCCTGATGCTGATCCCGGCCCCGGCTTCCGCCGAGCGCCAGGGGCGCAGGCTCGACGCCATCCAGTCGGGCCGGCTCTACGATCCGATCCTGACGCCGCAGATGAACCCGAGCTTCCAGTTCCAGCCCAATGCCGAGGCCGACTTCCTGCGCGCCCTGCGCCAGGGCCGGGTCAATGTCGACCGGATTCCGGAAGCCCAGCGAGACTATTTCCAAATGCGGCTCAATTCGACAAAGTAGCGCTGCGATCCTGACTGCCCCGCCGGATCGTCAGCCTTTGGAAGGAACGACCATGCCCGACCACAATCACGACGCGCTGGAACAGGTCTACGCCGCCAGATCCGCCGCCGAGTTGAGCGCCGCCTATGCGGCCTGGGCCGCAGGCTATGACCGCGACACGCTCTCGGCGGGCTATTGCCTGCCGTTCCAGGTGCTGTCCTGGGTCGCGCGCCATGTCAGGCCGGATGCAGGGCCGGTGCTTGACGCCGGCTGCGGCACCGGCCTGTCCGGCCCCTACCTCAAGGCGCTGGGTTACGCGCGCGTAGAGGGCCTCGATTTTTCCCAGGAGATGCTGGATGTGGCGGGCACGCGCGGCGCCTACGCGGATCTCAGGCGCGCCACGCTGGGCGAGGTCCTGCCGTGGCCGGACGAACATTTCGCAGCCTTCCTGTCGACCGGCGTCTTCACCGAAGGCCATGCCCCGGCGTCGAGTCTGGCTGAACTGTGCCGCATCACCAGGCCGGGCGGCATAGGGGTGTTCACCGTGCGCGACAAGATCTTCGAGACCGGCGGCTTTGCGTCCGTGATCGACGATCTCACCACCCGCAATATCTGGCGGCGCATCGAGCAGAGCCCGCCGTTCCGCGCCTTCGCGCTCGACGAGCCCGACGTGCTGGTCACCGCCCATGTCTTCGAGGTGCTGGGCTGAACCGGCAAAACATCAGGCAGGCGCCTGCGGCTCCGTGCGCATCATGTCGGCGGCAACCGCGCGTGTGATCCAGTCGCGGAACGCCTTGATCTTGGGCGTGTTGCGGCGGCTTGCGGGAAACACCAGCCAGACGCCGATCTCGTCGCGGCAAGGATGGTTGAACGGCGCCACCAGCCTGCCCATTGCCAGTTCGTCGGCAAAATAGATGTGATTGAGCATGGCCACGCCCTGGCCGGCGAGCGCTGCATTGGCGCACAGGTCCTGCTCGACGTAATTGTGCCGCGTGTGGGACGAGAGATCGGGCGAAGCCATCCCGGCGCTTTGGAACCAGTGGCTCCAGGAGTCCTGCCTGGCGCCGATGATCGGCAGCCTGAGCAGATCCTCGGGCCTGCGCACCCCGCCGATGCTCTCTGCCAGCGCCGGGCTCAGCATCGGCGCGAAGGAAAACCGACCCAGGAGATGGCACTCCTGATCCGGCCAGGGGCCGACGCCCCAGCGGATCGAGATATCGGCAGGGTCTCGGCTGAAATCGGTGATCTTGCTCACGCGGAGAAGCCGCACCGCGATCGAAGGCCGGTCGAGCTGGAAACTGCCGAGATTGCGCGCCAGCCAGTGCGAGGCGAAGGTGGGCGAGGAATGGATCTCCAGCGTCTCGCTCGATGCCTGGCGGGCGGCGAGCATCGCCTCGTTGAGAAGATCGAAGGCCTTGCCGATTGCAGGCAGCATGCGCTCGGCGGTCGCGGTCAGGACGATCTGGCGCGGCTGGCGCAGGAACAGCTGTTCGCCCAGATGCTCTTCCAGCAGCTTGACCTGGTAGCTCACCGCCGTCTGGGTCATGCCGAGCTCACCGCCTGCGCGGGAAAAACTGCCGTGCCGGGCCACCGCCTCGAACACGCGCAGGGCATTGAGCGGAAATCTGCGCGACAGTTTCATGCATAAGCTCTCTTGATGGGTGCAGCCGGTAATTCCGTTGGATCCGCGGGCGTCCTGTCCGCTATCTAGCCTCACGACACATCAAAAGGAAAGTGCGATGCGCGATGCAACACGCGCCGCGCCCGGCCGTTTTCAGCGGCTTTTCGGGCCGGCGAAGCTGTGCCGGGTCCTGCGCTCCGGTTTGCGGCGGCTGCTTGCCGGCCGCGGGAAGGCGCCCGCTGGACTGGATGCCTGGATCCGGCGTGACATCGGTCTTGCCGAAGACGGCCCGATCGGTGTCGCTGACGTCCGGGCGGCGTTCGACCGCAAGCTGCTCGAGCGCGGCCAGCCCTGGCCCTGAGCAGCCCCGCGGCGCGCCGAACGGCTTCCGCGCGACGATGCCAAGCCTCGGCATTCGCGAGGGAACCCGCGGCCAGCCTTCGCGTTGAGCCGCAATGGACGTCCTTGTCGAGGAATTCACCCGGTCCCCGAGCCTGCCCTGGCAGGTGATCGCCGCGCGGCTGCTGCTCGCCACCTGCATTGGCGGCGTGCTCGGCCTCGAACGCGAGATCGCCGACCGGCCGGCGGGCCTTCGCACCCATATGATGATCGCGCTGGCAGCAGCCGTGTTCGCCGTCATTGCACTCGAAATCACCGCCATGCATGCTTTCTCCGACGAGCAGATCCGCACCGATCCGCTGCGCCTGGTCGAGGCGATCACCGCCGGCGTGGCCTTCCTCGCCGCCGGCACGATCCTGCTCCGGCGCGGCAAGATCCAGGGCCTGACCACCGGCGCGGGCATGTGGCTGGCCGGCGCCGCAGGCCTTTTGGCGTGCCTCGGCCTGTGGCTGGTGGCGCTGATGTCCTGCCTGCTGGGCGCCATCGTGCTGGCGCTGGCGCGCAGGCTTGAAACCAGAATGGACCTGAAGGAGCCCAAGCGCACATCGTGGCAGTCCGGCACCAGGTCCCCAGACCCATCTCCGGAAGACGAGGGCCGCGGCTGAGCCGCCTCAGATTGCCAAATCCGCCGGATGCTGGTATGAGCCGCAGCATGAAAATGCCGTACCTGATCCGGATCGCAAGGACTATCGTGCTGCAGGACGCCAAGCGCCTGCCGGCCAGGTTTTTCGCCTGGATCTGCGGCGTCCGGTCCGGTCGCGCCCGCCTTCCGGCCTGATGCGCCCCGCAACCGACCCGGCCCGCTTTCGCGGCGTCCGTTTTCCCCGTTTCAGCCTATCGCCAAGGACACCATCATGACCGCACCGCGCACCACCTACGACAAGATCTGGGACGACCATATCGTCAGCCAGCAGGATGACGGCACGTGCCTCCTCTATATCGACCGCCATCTGGTGCATGAAGTGACCTCGCCGCAGGCCTTCGAGGGCCTGCGCACCGCGCACCGCACCGTGCGCGCGCCGGAAAAGACGCTGGCCGTCGTCGACCACAACGTGCCGACCACGCCCGACCGGGTGCTCGGCATCAAGAACGAGGAAAGCCGCATCCAGGTGGAGGCGCTGGCCACCAACGCCGCCGAGTTCAAGGTCGAGTATTTCAACGAAAGCGACAAGCGCCAGGGCATCGTCCACATCGTCGGCCCCGAGCAGGGCTTCACCCTGCCCGGCACCACCATCGTCTGCGGCGACAGCCACACCTCGACGCATGGCGCTTTCGGGGCATTGGCCCACGGCATCGGCACGTCGGAGGTCGAGCATGTGCTCGCCACCCAGACGCTGATCCAGAAGAAGGCCAAGAACATGCTGGTCGAGGTCAATGGCGAACTGCCCGAGGGCGTCACCGCCAAGGACATCATCCTCGCCATCATCGGCGAGATCGGCACCGCCGGCGGCACCGGTCATGTCATCGAATTCGCGGGCGAGGCGATCCGTGCGCTGTCGATGGAAGGCCGCATGACGGTCTGCAACATGACCATCGAAGGCGGGGCGCGGGCCGGCCTGATCGCCCCCGACGAGAAGACCTTCGCCTATCTGAAGGACACGCCGCGCGCGCCCAAGGGCAAGGCCTGGGACATGGCGGTCGAGTACTGGAAGTCGCTCGTCTCCGACGAGGGCGCCCATTACGACAAGATCGTCCGGCTCGACGCCGCGGCGCTGCCGCCGATCGTCTCCTGGGGCTCCTCGCCCGAGGACGTGATCGCGGTCACCGGCGTGGTGCCCAATCCCGACGACATCGCAGACGAATCCAAGCGGACGTCGAAGTGGCGGGCGCTCGACTATATGGGCCTCAAGCCCGGCACCAAGATCACCGACATTGCGATCGACCGCGTCTTCATCGGCTCCTGCACCAATGGCCGGATCGAGGATCTGCGCGCCGCGGCCAAGGTGGTCGAGGGCAGGACGGTCGCCTCCACCGTCAGCGCCATGATCGTTCCGGGCTCGGGCCTGGTCAAGCAGCAGGCCGAGGACGAGGGGCTCGACCAGATCTTCCTCGCGGCAGGCTTCGAATGGCGCGAACCGGGCTGCTCGATGTGCCTGGCCATGAACGACGACCGGCTCGCTCCCGGCGAACGCTGCGCCTCGACCTCGAACCGCAATTTCGAGGGCCGCCAGGGCTTCAAGGGCCGCACCCACCTCGTCTCCCCGGCCATGGCCGCGGCGGCGGCGATCGCCGGCCACTTCGTCGACATCCGCGAGTGGAAATAGGGCGGCGTCTGCCGCACCTCTGACTGGGCTTAGGATCCCCACCTCCCCCTTGAGGGGAGGTCGGCGACTGGCGCGCGCCGCGCGACAGAGCCGGGTGGGGGTAGAAGACGACACAGAGATTTACGGGCCCGGCGCGCCCCCAGACCCCCACCCCTCAAGGGGGAGGGGAATACCGTTCCTGCCTGGCTCCAACCGTCGCTCCCGCCGCCGTCAGCCCCGCCCGGACAGGCCAGTCCAGTTAGACAACCGATGGCCAAGCAGATCCTCGGCACAGGCCCGAGGAGGGCGATGCGGTGGGGTCCGGAGCGGCGGTGCGCCGTCCCGGGAAAGCAGGGCGCTGAGCCCGTTCCGCTACCTGCCCGGGCGGATGATGCAGACGCGTCCCGACCTGTCGCAGGCGCCCTCGAAACTTTCGGGGGCGATGCCGAGCACCTTGGGGCCGCGGCGGGTGGGGACCTCGATGATCCTCAAGCCGCTGCCGCCGACACGGCTGTCGCCGCCATAGACATAGGTGCCGTTGCCGGGGTCGCGCCAGACGCCGCCTCCCCCGGAATAGGTGTCGGCACGGCGGTCCCTGTTCCGGTACAGGTCGCGGTGGCGGTCTGAGCGGCGGATGCCCCAGTCGGCTGAGTCGCCGGCGCGGTGGCCCCAGTCCTTGCGTTCGTCGTACCGCGTGTTGCCGGACCAGTGCCGGCGGCGCGCGTCCCGCCGATCGGCGCGATCGCGGATACGCTTCTTGTGCCAGTCGCGGTCGTGGCGGCGATCGCGATCCCAGTGACGGCGGACATCCCTGTCGCTCACCAGTTTCGGGTGCGCGGCCTCCACAGTTGGCGCAAAGGCCGGCGGCTGGGCCGCCGCGGGAAGGGGCGCAAGCAGCGCCATCGCCGCCAGACCGATGAGTATTCCTGCTATCGCCGTCTTCGCCATGGTCGGGCTCCTGCTTTTCGGAGGATTTCCGGTTTCGAAAAAGCACTTTCAGTCCAGACGATTGTCGCCGATGTCGGTTCCCGCGTGAAGAGCTTTGGCATTTAGATCGATTTTAACCTTAAGATCGGACCCCGCCGGGCGGGTATGGCTTGACCCCACCCGCCGTTTGCGAAAAGCATGCTGCCAAAACCACGGGAATCCCATGAACACGCCAGACAAGATCGACATCTCGCTGTTGCGCCTCAACGACGCGCATCATTTCTCGCCGCTTCTGGCGGCTTACGTGCAGTCGCTCAAGCGCGGCGCGCCGCGCAGGCCGGACGACTATTACGCCGAAACGCTGCTGCAGGACCGCGTCGCGCAGATTTTCGGGGCGCGGCTTGATGGCGAACTGGTCGGATTTGTGGTGTTTTACGATCTGCCCGACCCGGTGACCGGCATGCGAATCGGCCAGGTCGATCACCTCTATGTCAGTCACTTGCACCGCAACCTGGGCATTGCCCAGGCGATGATCGACATGCTGATCGAGGAAAGCGACGCCCATGGCTGGGAGCGAATCGTTCTCAATGCGCCGCGCCTGCCCGAGGACGGCCGCAAGCTTTACGAAAAAATAGCCACCAAGGCGGATTTTTCCAGCTGGGAAATCCGTTTCGAACAGTCAAACTGATTATTTTTGCGATGCAAACGGACCTGTACGGCCTGAAGGCGCAGCCTGACAGGGCCCATTCTCGCGTTGTTAAGCCTTTTGAA
>NZ_JACIYP010000103.1 GCF_014359905.1 Hoeflea sp.
TAGCCCTTGGCGTCTTCGCCGCCGGCGGCCGCGTCGTCATTGCCGCCCGACCACCACACGCCATAGAACTTGTCCATGGGATAGCGGATCTTGGTGGCTTCCTTGACGGCGGTCGGGTTCATCGCGCCCCAGCCCCACATGATCATGTAGTCGGGCTTGTCGCGGCGGATGTTGAGCCACTGCGACGACTGGTTCTGCATTTCCTTGCCGGGAACCGGGTACTGCAGCAGTTCGAAGCCCATGTCGCTCGACATCTGCTCAAGCAGCGGGATCGCCTCGCGGCCGTAGCCGGCGTCGAGGAAGATGTAGCCGATCTTCTTGCCCTTCAGGTTCTCCTTGCCGCCTTCGCGGCTGGCGATGTCGGTGATGATCGCCGAGGCGCCGTCCCAGTAGGTGTCCGGCGGATTGAACACCCACGGGAAGGTGTCGCCCACCGCCGCGGCCGAAAGTCCGTAGGCCATCGACAGAACCGGGATCTTGTCGACCGACGCCTTCGGAATCACCTGCAGCGTGATGCCGGTCGAATAGGGGCTGATGACCAGCGCGCCTTCGCCCTTGACCTGCTCGTAGCACTCGACGCCCTTCTGGGTGTCGTAGCCGGTCTCGCATTCCTCGATGCGGATCTTGACTCCGTTGATGCCGCCGTCGCGCTCGTTGAGCATGGCGAGATAGTCATGCATGCCGTTGGCGATCGGGATGCCCGAACCGGCATAGGGGCCGGTGCGGTAGCTGAACAGCGGCACGAAGAGCTCTTCGGCAAAGGCCGGCAGCGCCGCGCCCGCCAGGGTGCCGGCCATGATGGTTCCGGCAATCAGACGTTTCAGTCGCATTGTATTCCTCCCATTGGGCGCGATGACCGCACCAGTCCGGGGACCCTGTTCCTCGCGACAATTTCGGTCCGGGCGGGTCCCATGCCCGGACGATGTCGCTTATCGACGCCTGCCGCACCGCCTCCTCGGACAGCGCGGAAAGCACCAGCCGGTCAGCCGTATGGAAACGGCCAGACACGCATTTTCTCCTTGCCGAGCGACCACAGGCGAGCCAGCCCGTGCGGTTCGGCAATGAGAAAGAAGATGATCAGCGCGCCCACGATCATGGTCGCGAGATGAAACACGGTTTCAGCCCCGATGCCGATGCCGAGCGCCGGCAGGCCGGCGCGCAACACGATCGGCAGCCCCCAGATGAAGGCGGCGCCGAAGAACGAGCCGACCAGGCTGCCCAGCCCCCCGAGGATCACCATGAACAGGATCTGGAACGACAGCGTGATCGAAAACGCCGAGGGTTCGGCGGCGCCGAGATAGAAGAAGATGAACATCGCGCCGGCCACGCCGCACAGATAGGACGACACCGCGAAGGCCGAGAGCTTGGCCGTCAGCGGCCTGACCCCCATCAGTTCGGCGGCGATGTCCATGTCGCGGATCATCATCCACTGGCGGCCGATGCGGCCGCGCACGATGTTCTTGACCGCCAGCGTCACCACCACGACGATGCCGAGCACGACGAAATACTGGGTCATCGCCGAGGCCGACGGGCCGGTCAGGATGATGTCGCCGAAGCCGCGCCGCTCGGGCACCTCGATCGCGCCCGAGGCGTTGTAGTTGTACAGCCACGGAATGCGGATGAAGCACCATTCGAGAAAGAACTGCGCGGCCAGCGTCGTCACCGCCAGATACAGGCCCTTGATGCGAAGCGACGGCAGCCCGAAAAGGACGCCGATGCCGGCCGAGAACAGCCCGGAAAGCATCACCAGGATGATGATGTTCACATCCGGAAAGATCGAGGTCAGCTTGTAGCAGCTGTAGGCGCCAACGCCCATGAAGGCGCCGGTGCCGAGCGACAATTGCCCGGCATAGCCGGTCAGGATATTGAGCCCGATGGCCGCCAGCGCCAGGATCAGGAACGGCGTCATGATCGCATTGAGGAAGAAATCGCTGGCAAAAAACGGGATGGCAAGTGCTACGAGCCCGATGATCACCATACCGATCCGGTCTTCACGGATCGGGAAGATCGCCTGGTCGGCAATGTAGCTGGTCTTGTACTGGCCGGATTCGCGGTAGAGCATCAGTTGTCATCCCAGACGTTGCCGCTCGACGGCAGCAGGTGTGAACTCGGGCCCGTCAGGCGGAAGCGGTGTCCGGTCGGCGCCTCCATGATCACCGCATGATCGACGACGCTGACCTTGCGTCCACCGAGCGCTTCGATCCGGTGGATTTCGGCGGAAAGATCGTCGGTCTCGATGTCGAAATGGATCCGCGCCTCGTCGGCAACGGCTTCGATCACCAGCGTCACGCCCTTGTCGCCGGCCAGAATGGTGGCCTGGCGGCCATCATCATTAACTTGCGAGGGCTGCCCCAGGAGCTGCGACCAGAAACCCGCCGCCTGTTCGATATGGCCGGCATGAACGTCGATGACGATGGATGAAAGACGGCTCTTGTGCATGGCTAGACCCTTTCGATGATGCGTTCTCCGAACAGGCCCTGCGGCCTGAACAGGAGGAAGATAAGGGCAATCATGTATGCGAGCCAGCTTTCAATGCCGCCACCCACCAGCGGACCCCAGTAGATCTCGCCGATCTTTTCGCCGATGCCGATGATCAGCCCGCCGACGATAGCGCCGGGGATGGAGGTGAAGCCGCCCAGGATCAGCACCGGCAAAGCCTTGAAGGCGATGATCTCGAGCGCGAAGGAGACGTCCGAGCGCGCGCCCCACATGATGCCCGTGGTCAGCGCCACGATGCCGGCGGCAAACCAGACGATGGCCCAGATCTGGTTGAGCGAGATGCCGACGGAAAGGGCGGCCTGATGGTCGTCCGCCACGGCGCGCAATGCCCGGCCGATCCGGGTCTTGTTGAAGAACACCGCCAGCACGCCGACCATGATCAGCGCGATCACGGCTGCCGCGATGTCGATGTGCTGCAGGATCAGCAGGCCCCCGTCGCCGATCTCGAACGCCGTCGACCCTGTCGGCAGCCCGAGTTCCGAGGTGATCATCTGCTTGGGCTCGCCGCCGAAGATGAACTCGCCGAAGCCGATCAGGAAATAGGTGAGCCCGATGGTCGACATCAGCAGGATGATGTCGGGCTGGTTGACCAGTGGCCGCATCACGAAGCGCTCCACGGCGAGCGCCAGCAGCCCCATCACGCCGATGGTCAGGATCAGCGCCAGATAGGCGGGCACGCCCTTTTCATGCAGGCCCACCAATGTGAGGCCCGCAAACACCACCATGATGCCTTGCGCGAAGTTGAACACCCCCGAGGCCTTGTAGATCAGCACGAAACCCAGCGCGATCAGCGCATAGAGCACGCCCGCAACGAAACCCTCCCACAAGACCTGCAGGAAGAAATCCGGCAGTTCCACCATCTGCATGAACGGATCGACAAGGATCGAATAGAGAATATCCATCAGTGCGACACTCCCAGATAGGCGTCGATGACGTCCTGGTTGTTCTTCACGTCCTCAGGGCTGCCGTCGCCGATCTTGCGGCCGTAATCGAGCACCACCACGCGGTCGGAAATGTCCATCACCACGCCCATGTCATGCTCGATCAGCGCAATCGTCGTGCCCATCTGGCTGTTCACATCGAGGATGAAGCGGCTCATGTCCTCTTTTTCCTCGAGGTTCATGCCCGCCATCGGCTCGTCGAGCAGCAGCAGGTCCGGCTCCATCGCCAGCGCCCGGCCGAGCTCGACGCGCTTTTGCAATCCGTAAGGCAGCTTGCCAACCGGCGTCTTGCGGATGTGCTGGATCTCCAGGAAATCGATGATCTCCTCGACCTTGAGCCGGTGCTCGATCTCCTCGTTGCGCGCCGGCCCGACATTGAGCACCTGCCAGAAGAAGTTCCGGTGCATCTTCAAGGTCCGCCCCGACATGATGTTGTCGAGCGTCGACATGCCCTTAAACAGCGCCACGTTCTGGAAGGTGCGCGCGATGCCGGACGCCGCCGCCTCGTAGGGCTGCATGCGCGAGCGCGCCTGGCCGCGGAAGGTGATGACGCCCTGCTGCGGATGATAGAACCCGTTGATGACGTTGAGCATCGAGGTCTTGCCTGCCCCGTTGGGGCCGATGATGGCGCGGATCTCGCCCTTGCGGATGTCGAAGGAGATGTCGGAAATCGCCTTCACGCCGCCGAACGACAGCGAGACATTCTCAAGCTTGAGCATCACGTCGCCGGGATCGAGGCCATCGTCGGCGGCGTGCAGTTCCACATGTTTGACGCGCGCATTCATTCGGCGGCCTCCGGCAGGGCTTCAGCGGCGGGGTGGGTCTTTGCATCCATCAGCTTGACGGTGGCGCGGATCGCGCCCTTGCGGCCGTCCTCAAAGGTCATGTCGGTCTCGATGAACTGCTCGGTCGCGCCGTTGTAAAGGGCGTCGATCAACGGCGCGAAGCGCTCGGCAATGAAGCCGCGGCGCACCTTCTGGGTCCGCGTCAGCTCGCCGTCGTCGGCCTCGAGCTCCTTGTGCAGCACCAGGAACCGCTTGATCTGCGCACCCGCCATCATCGGTTCGGCGGCAAGATCCCTGTTTACCTGATCGATATGACCCGCCATCATCTCGTAGACCTGCGGCAGGCCGGCGAGCTCCTGATAGGACGCATAGGAGATGTTGTTGCGCTCGGCCCAGTTGCCCACCGCCGTCAGGTCGATGTTGAGAAACACCGCAACAAAGTCCCGCCCGTCGCCAAAGGCCACCGCCTCCTTGATGTTGGGGAAGAACTTGAGCTTGTTCTCGATGTATTTGGGGGCATAGAGCGCGCCGGTGGTGAGCTTGCCCACATCCTTGGCCCGGTCGATGATCTTGAGATGGCCGCGCGCGTCGAAGATGCCGGCGTCGCCGGTCATCACCCAGCCGTCGGGCGTCATGGTTTCCTTTGTCTTGTCCGCGTCGCCGTAGTAGCCGGCGAACATGCCGGGCGAGCGGAACTGGACCTCGCCGCTTTCGGTGATGCGGATCTCCACGTCGGGGGCTGCCGGCCCGACCGTGTCGGGACGCACGTCGCCATCCTTCTGGCAGGTGACATAGAGGAAGGCTTCGGTCTGGCCGTAGAGCTGCTTGAGGTTGATCCCCAGCGAGCGGAAGAACGAGAAAAGATCCGGCCCGATCGCCTCGCCGGCCGTGTAGGCGGTGCGGATGCGGGTGAAGCCGAGCACGTTCCGGAGCGGCCCGTAGATCAGCTTGTCGCCGATCCAGTAGGAGATCCGGCCCGACAGCGGCACCGGCCGGCCTTCGAGGATCTTTTCGCCATAGGCCTTGGCGACGCCGAGATAGTGATCAAACAACCATTTCTTCGGCCTGCTTGCGTCCTCCATGCGGATCATCACACTGGTGAGCAGGCTTTCGAACACCCTGGGCGGGGCGAAGTAGAAGGTCGGGCCGATCTCGCGCAAATTCTGCGCCACGGTGTCGGGGCTTTCCGGGCAGCTCATGCACAGGCCCACCACATAGCCCTGGGCGTAGTTGAGATAATGATCGCCGACCCAGGCCAGCGGCAGATAGGCCAGCACTTCATCGCGCTCGCTCAAGTGATCGAAGGCGGCGGTGTCCTCGGCAGCCTTCACCGACGCCGACGCCGTCAACATTACGCCCTTGGAGCGCCCGGTGGTGCCGGAGGTGTACAGAATGGCAGAGATCTCGCTGCCGTCGGAGGCGCGGATGCCGGCTTCCCAGTCAGCGACCGCGGATGTGCTGGTCTTCGCTGCCTCCCGGCCCAGCTCCTGCACCGCGCTGTAATCATGCAGATGGGTGCGGTCATAATCGCGCAGGCCTCGCGGCTCGTCAAAGATGATGTCGCTGAGTTGCGGGATCTCGTCCGCCATGGATTGCAGCTTGTCGACCTGTTCCTGGTCCTGCACGATGGCAAAGCGCACGCCGGCATTGTTGAGCACATGCGCCATCTCTTCGGCGACCGAGTCGGCATAGACCGGAACCGGAATGGCTTTCAGCGATTGCGCCGCGCAGAAGGCCCAGTAGAGCCGCGGCCGGTTGGAGCCGACAATCGCGATCCGCTCGCCCTCGCCCAGTCCCATGGCTTTGAGCCCGAGCGCCAGGTCGCGGATTTCGTCGCGCTGCTCGGACCAGCTCCAGCTCTGCCAGATGCCGTAATCCTTGAACCGCATCGCGGGACGCGCCGCGAAGCGCTTGGCGTTCAACAGCAGGTACTGCGGAAACGTAACCGGCTTGCCGCCGGCAGTCACGCCTGTGGCTTCCATTCCCTCCACTCTCCTCCTTCTCCGGACAGCGTTGAGGCCGATCCGGACGCGCGGTTGATGACCGCACATATGGCCGCTCCCGTGGCCAGTCTCACACTGGTAGACCCGGTGTGTTTTGTTGGAAGTCCGGCTCCTCCTCTCAGCAGCCGGGCTTCGTCTTGGTTCATCAATTAAATGAACGCTTGTTTACCTTATTCGCCTTTGTGCCGGTTGCAAGTCCTACTTTCGCGAAAAATCATGCGGGCGCGTGGATTGTTTCCAGCCGGTCGACCAGCGCCTTGACGCCGAAGCGGATCGGGTCGGTGGCAGGCACGCCATACTCCTGGGAAAGACCGTCGAGCAGCACCTTTGCCTCCGTCTCGCCGAGTTTCTGGGTGTTGACGGCAATGCCGGTGCAGGCAATGGCGGGATTGGTCAGCCGTCCGCAGGCGATGGTCATGTCGATCACCTCGCGGATGCTCGGCAGCGCATGCTTGACGCCGCGCATCGTCGTGCGCGTCGGCTCGTGACAGACCACGAAGGCATCGGCCTGCGCGCCATGCAGAAGACCGAGCGACACGCCGGCGAAACTCGGATGGAACAGAGAGCCCTGGCCCTCGACCAGATCCCAATGATCGGGCTCCGCCGCCGGTGCGATCCATTCCACCGCGCCGGAAATGAAATCCGCCGCCACTGCGTCGATCGCAGCTCCCCGGCCGGAGATGAACACGCCGGTCTGCCCGGTGGCGCGGAAATCGGCCTTCATGCCGCGCGAGCGCATTTCGCGTTCGAGCGCCAGGGCTGTGTATTTCTTGCCCACCGAACAGTCGGTGCCGACCGTCAGGCAGCGCAGGCCCGGGCGCTTGACGCCCTTGCCTGTGTCGAAGCGCTGGTCGGAGAAGCGCACGTCATGCAGCTTGGCGCCGCTTCTTGCGGCCGCATCCCTGATCTCCGGGATCGAGGCAAGGCGGACATGCAGCCCGGTCGCCACGGAAATCCCGGCGTCGAGCGCCGCCACGATCGTGGCGATCCAGTGCGCCGGCAGCACGCCGCCGGCATTGGCGGCGCCGACCACCATGGTCTTGACGCCGGCCTTGGCCGCAGCTTCGATCGACAGATCGGGTATGCCCGCATCCGCCTGGCAGCCATCAAGCCGCAGCTGGCCGATGCACCATTCCGGCCGCCAGTCGACGATCCCGAGCCCGGTTTTCGCCGCCAGCGCATCGGGCACATCGCCAAGAAAAATCAGGTAGGGCGGATCGATGACCATCACATACTCCGGACGTTTGGGTGAGGTTTGAAAGCGGCACTTTCCTGCGCACGGATGGCGCCGTCAAGATGGCAAATGGCGCATCCACCGCTTTGCCTGAGGCGCCGCACCTTATCGGTTCAGCGGCAGGACATAGGCGTCGAAACAGGGCGTCAACGTGATTCTGGTGTGCCCGGTCAGCGCCGATTGATAGTGCTCGAAGAGCTGCTTGCGGGCGCGGTGAACCGGACAGACGGGGGCCAGCACCAGGTCGGTTCGCGCCACCGCATCGCGCGTGCTGTCGTCAAGCGCCGGCAAGGCGCGGCTCGGGTCCGCGCCGATCGCGACAGTCTCGGTGCCCTTCATATTGAGGATGTAGGGAAACGGATTGGCGAAATCGAGATTGAGCACGCGCTCGAACTTCTTGCCGGAACTCGCTTCCAGCGCCTTGATCGCCACCGCGGCGTCCTGCATTTCCTTGAGCAGCAGGTATTGGTAATCCGGGTCCGAGAACATGATGAACGAGGGAAGCGCCTCGGTTTCGGCGATCGCCTCGTAGGTCTCCCGGTGGCTGACATAGATCCCGCGCATCCGCTCTGCCTGCTCGACGAACACATCCTTGGCCGATACCCGTCCGATCGGTCCGAGATCCGGAGCGTCAAGCGCGATGTAGCCCGGCGCCACGGCCGCGGCCCGCGCCGCCTTGTGCAGCATGGTCGAGAGGTTGGGCAGCGCGGTAAAGCCGATCAGCACCAGGATCGCCGGGGCAAAGCGGCCGTAATCGGCCAGCGGGCGCATCAGGATCGCCAGAAGCGCCGGCCAGACCATCAGGAAGGCCTGCCCCCCGGTGTTCTGGGTCTCGTAAAACAGGCCGCAGACCATGAGCAGACCGACCCAGAACCATGGCGCGTCGATCGACCGCGCAAGCCGGTTGCCCGATTCCCGCCCGCCCGCCGCCTGATGCCCGGACAGGGCTGCGATCAGCAGCACGATGGCCAGAAAGCCGCCCGCGCCAAAAACGTTGAAGTGCTGCGACGCTGCCGTCAGGAAGCGCGGCAGGATGGCATCGGTGTTCTGCGACGCCAGCACAAGAATGTCCTGCACGTAAGGCATGACCAGCCCGGTCGACAGCTCGACCATTCCCGCCACGCCGATGCAGATCAGCGCCGTGGCAATTGCCGTGCCGAGCGATATGCGGCCCAACATCAGCCCGAACAGCAGGATCGGACCCACCGCGATGAAAGCTGTGATCTTGCAAAAGGCCAGCGCCAGCATGAGCACGCTCAAACAGATCGTCTGGATGACAGGGCCGCGCACGAACAGCACGGTGGCAACCAAGAGATAGATCAGGATGGCGCCGTGACGGTTGTAGATGCCGAAGGCGTCTGTGCCCGGATAGGGATAGAAGTCGATCACGTTGAACGGCAGCGCGGTGTAAAGCATCCACGGCACCAGCAGCCAGAGTGCGACCCGTGAGCCGCGCCGCACCGTGTCCCACAGGATCAGCGCCATCACCGGAACCGTGACCGGCAGCCAGATCCATTGGGTGAGCAGCACCGGATGGGCCTCGGGAAACAGCGCGTTGGAAAACGCCGCCAGGAAATATTCGAGCGGCCCGACCGGCACGAAGAAATCAAGCACCGGCCACTGGCCCTGCGCCATGCGGCCGATGGCGTCGTAATAGATGAGCACGTCCCAATACATCGGCCCGATCGGCAGAACCAGCGGCAGCATCTGCAAAGCCAGGAGGATCGCCACAAAGCCCGCCAGCAGCGGATAAAGCCACAGCAGCGCACCGCGGCTCGACCCCTCGCTACCGGGGGTCTCGTCAAACTCTGCTGTGTGCGCGCGCATCAAATGCCCCACTTGTGATTCCCCGTCCGCCGATACTTGGCCATGGACGAGGCCGGGGTCAATTGCCTTGGATGCTCAGGCGACCTTGTCGTGCTCGCTCATCCCCGGCAGGTCGAACACGGCCATCTGGCTTGCGCCGCCCAGCCGCGGGTGGCGCCCGGCGATGTCCGAACAGCTGACCGCATAGCCCTGACGCTTGGCGACGCCGCCGGCCCAGCGCTGGAAGCGTGCGCGGTCCCATTCAAACCGGTGATCGGGATGGCGGAAGCGGTGCTGCGGCACGCCGAGCAGGTCGTTGAACTCCGCGTTCGGCGTGGTCACCACCACGGTCGCGGGACGCACCCGCTGAAACACCGAGCGTTCAAACGCGCCAAGGTGATCGGCGTCGAGATGCTCGATCGTCTCGACCAGCACGGCGCAGTCAAATCCGCAGAACCGGGAGGGAACGTCGAGCAGCGAGCCACAAAGCAATTCCACGTCACCACCGAGACCACCTGCCCCATCCAGCCGGGTCCGCAGGCGGGCAAGCGAGCGGTCGCACAGATCGACGCCGACGACACGGTCGACAGCGATCTCCCCCACGATCCTGACGAGCAGGTCGCCATCGCCGCAGCCGAGATCGAGAACCGAGCGCGGCCCCCTGTCGCGGATCACGTCCAGAACCGCCTTGAGGCGCAGCTCATGCAGCCAGGCGGTCACGCAGCCGCCCCCGGCTTGCGCATGATGGCCACATCCTTGCGCGGTATCGCGCAGCTCCAGCCGAAGCGCGCGGCGATGCTGCGCAGCGTCTGTTCCCTGTAGAACACGACATGGGTCGGATCGTGCCGGTAATGCCAGTTGGCAAACAACCGGTCATCGGTGCGGAAGCAGGTCATCAGGCCGAGCCATCCCCCCGGCCGCAGCAGAGCGTCCAGCCGTTCGAATTCATCGCCGGGCCGGTGGAAATGCTCCGCGACCTCGCAGCAGATGATGAAGTCATAGCTGCGATCGAGCACGGCGGTGCCGGGGTGAAAGAACGGGTCGTAGAGACTGACCCTGTGTCCGTGCTCGCCAAGGATGGCGGCCAGCGCCGGTCCGGGTCCGCATCCGTAGTCGAGGCCCTCGCTGACCGGTTTCAGCCGCTCAAGCAGCGGATCGCCCAGGCGAGAGACGAATGCCCGGTAACCCGGGTCGTGCACATCGTTCTCATGCAGGCCGTAATAGGCATGCTCGTCCGCTCCCGAAAGCAGGCAGGTCTCGTCGAGAAGAATTGCCTCGCAGCCCTCGCACCGCCAGTAGGTCTGGTGTCTGATCGTGGCGAAGGCAACGAGTCCCGGCCGCCCGCACAGACGGCATGACGGCCGCGATGCTTCTGCTTCTGCTCGCGCAAGAACCGGGAGATCCGCGTGCGCGGCCGTCATCCCGCAGCCCCGGGCTCGCGCACGGCATGAATGCCGTGCACCGCAATCCGGTCCAGCCGCACTCTCATCGGCGGCGTACTACGGCCACCTGGCGCTCGGGCGGCAAGCTGGCAAGCGCTTCGCCGAATTCCGGATGGAACGCGAGCGCGGGCGCCGTTTTGGCGTCCGTGTTCTCGATCACGCCCAGCAGGCTGAGCGGCTCGGCGTCTTTTGCCGGGCCTTCCGGCTTGGCATCCAGAAGATCGGCCAGCTTGCGCGCCGCCTTGCGCAATCTGTCCAGAATTGTGACGATCTGCACCTGGGTACGCATCGACATCGCTTCCAGTGCCGGCTGCGGCGACTGCGGATCCAGCTTCTCGATCTGCAAGCTGCGAATGTCCTCACGGATGGCTGCTGGAAGAGCCGCGATGGCTTCACGGAACTCCGTCACCGTCGGGACGCCGTCGCGGCGATCCTGGCGCATCTCGACAAGCCTTGCCTCCAGCGCCGCCTCCATCTGGGCAACGGCCTCATCGACGCTTGACGCCTCCACCGGATCCACCGGCGCGATATTGCCCATCCCGAGATAGGCGATGGCCTTGCAGCGTTCGCCGAGATCACCTGCGACGATGCGATAGAGGCGGTACTCGCGCTCGATGCGGTCGGCTACTCTCTTCTTCTGTACGGGCGTCTTCTGTAGGGGTGTCGCTGTCTTTCCCATTCACATACCTCTTTCCAAATTCACATGCCTCTGCCCGTCCCGACGGCAGTGCCGGAAAAGACGGTGGACCGGGGCAGCTTTGCCCCGGACCGATCCCGCAAGCCGCCAGCACACGCTCGGCGGCCAATGGCGCCTGGACACTCTCAAAGAAAGCCAGACTCAAAGGATCGTCAGGGCTGGCCACAGGTTCCACTTGTGCGGTGAGGAACGGACCGGCAGACAGCCGGACGCAGACGTGCAGCGAGAGCGGCGACGCAGCAATGATGCTACATCAATAGCAGTGGACGGGGCATTTGTGTAGCGGTTTCACGGCGAATGCGCCCCCACCGACGATCCCCCGCCCGGAAACAGGCGATGGCCCGGCCCATCCCCGCGAATTGGCTGCCAATCATGCCCGAGGCAGCCACCATGGATGCCAGTGGCCGTGACCATGGCGAATAGGCAGGCGACAGGTCTTGCACCTGCCGCGCCAGATGACGCGAGGGTCTGGCTGTTCAGCCTGTCTCCTGAGGGCAGTCACCCATCCAGGCTTGCGCGACCGGCAGCCCGAGGCGCATCAGGTCGACGGCCCGCGCAGCGATCTGCTGCACGATTTCGGCAGTCGTCTCGGGACGCATGTAGAAGGCCGGCACGGGCGGCATCACGATCCCGCCCATTTCCGTCACCGCCGCCATGTTGCGCAGATGCGCAAGCGTCAGCGGCGCCTCGCGCGCCAGGAGCACCAGGGGTCGGCGCTCCTTGAGTTGCACGCCCGCCGCCCGCGTCAGCAGATTATCGTCAAGACCCAGGGAAATCGCAGCCAGGCTCCGCATCGAACAGGGAGCGACCAGCATGCCCGCCACTGGCGTCGACCCTGACGCAATCACCGCGCCGACGTCGCGCAGATCGTGGCGGTGATCGCAAAGAGCGATCAGTCCGGTCAAAGCCCCGGGGCCGCATTCCGCAGCCAGGGTGCGTTCCGCGGCAGCGCTGACCACCAGATCGATCCTTGCGTCGAGGGCGCGCAGATGGTGTGCGGCCTCCACCGCCAGTGCCGCGCCCGAGGCGCCGGAAACGCCGAGAATGACCCTCATGAGGCCGCTCCCAGCCCGGCAATCAGCCTGTCGGCGAAAGCCTCGGCCTCCGATGACATGGCGATCACCGGTCCCCACTCGCGCGCGGTTTCGGTGCCTATCTTGGTGGTGGCGTCGATGCCGATCTTGCCCGCCAGCCCCTCGAGCGGCGAGGCGAAATCGAGATAGTCCATCGGCGTGCGATCGAGCATCATGACATCCCGGCCCGGATCCATCCGCGTCGCCAGCACCCAGGCGATGTCGTCCCAGTTGCGGGCGTCGACATCGGCGTCCACCACGATCACCATCTTGGTGTAGGAAAACTGCGGCAGCATTCCCCACAGCGCCATCATCACCCGGCGCGCCTGCCCCGGATAGCGCTTGTCGATCGACACCACGGCGATCCGGTAGGAGCACGCCGCCGGCGGCAGCCAGAGGTCGCGGATCTCAGGAATCTGCTGACGGATCACCGGCAGCACCAGATCGTTGAACACTTCGGCGATGACCGAAGGCTCGTCCGGCGGACGCCCGGTCGAGGTGGAAAGATAGAGTGGATGGCGCCGATGGGTCAGCGCGGTGACCTGCATCACCGGAAACGGCTCGACCGCATTGTAATAGCCGGTGTGATCGCCAAACGGCCCCTCGGGCGCGGTCTCGGTGGGCGACACCCAGCCTTCGAGCACCATTTCTGCGTGCGCAGGCACCAGCAGCGGCACTGTCCGCGCTGGCACCAGTTCCGTGCGTGATCCCCGCAGAACGCCGGAAAAGGCGAGTTCCGACACGGTTTCGGGCAAGGGCAGCGCAGCGGCCAGAAGCGTTGCCGGATCGGCCCCGAGCACGATCGCCACCGGCATCGACTCGCCCGCCCGCGCCCAGCTGCGATGATGCGCTGCACCGCCGCGATGCGCCAGCCAGCGCAGGATCAACCGGTCCCGGCCGAGCACCTGGGCGCGATAGACGCCCGCATTGTAGCGCGTCACATCCTGCACCTCGCTGCCGTGCGGTCGGGTGAGCACCACCGGCCAGGTAACGAGCGGCCCGCCGTCGCCGGGCCAGCAGGTCTGCACCGGCAGGCTTCCCAGATCCGGCGTTTCGTCAACCACCTCCTGAACCGGCGCCTTGCGCAACACCTTGGGACGGGTGCTCAGCGCCGCCTTCAGCATGGGCCAGCGTGAAAAGGCGTCTCGCATGCCGTCCACCGGGGCCGGCGTGCGCAATTCGGCCAGAAATTCGCCGAAATCGGCGATCTGGTCGGGCAAAAGTCCCAGCCCTGCGGCGACCCGGCGGCGGGTGCCGAAGAGATTGGTGATGACCGGCACCTTGGATGTGCGGCCATCCGGCAGCACCGGCGTGTCGAAGCGCAGCACCGGCCCGCCTGCCTTGAGCAGCTTCATCTGCACCGCGGTGATCTGCTCCCGGGTTTCCACGGGTTGAGCAACCCGGACAAGGTCACGCTCCCTCTCCGCCCAGTCGAGAAAATCACGCAGGGTCGAGAAGACCGGCAAATGGCGATGGATAGCGTCCAAGAAGGCACCCGTGGCTGAGATCACGTGGTGTTAGCAGCCCGCATCGCGCCAAAGCTTGACATAAATCAACTCAGCGGCGGTACCGCCGGATTAGACATGAATGCACCTCACCAGTTCCAGCCAGAGGCCTAAGTGTCGGATATCCATACGCCAATCCCCACCGTTCCCTCCCTGCTGGCGAGCCCCTTGCGGGTGGTGCCGCTGGCGCCGCTGGCCCAGGCGCTGACCATTCTGGCGCGACGGCTGGTTCGCCATCATCCGGGTCTGATCAACCGCCTCGGCCCTTATGTCGACCGCCGCTTTGCCATTGTGCCGACCGACCTGCCGGTCACCCTGCTGCTCGACCCGCACCCGACAGCCATGCGCATCACCCTGCACCGGGATCCGCCCCAGGCGGACGCCCGCATCGCCGGGCCGCTGGCTGCGCTGCTGGGGCTCGTGCACGGCACATGGGACGGCGATGCGCTGTTCTTCTCCCGCGACCTTGTGATCGACGGCGACACCGCCGCGGCGCTCGCGCTGCGCAACGCCATCGACGATTGCGAGATCGACCTGGGCGCGGAGATCGCCGGATTTTCGGGGCCGTTCAGGCATATCCTGACCCCGTTCATCGATCTCGCTGAGCGCAGGACCGGCATGCCCCTGCGCCGGGCGGAGATGCGATCATGATGGAACTGGTCTGCCCTGCAGGCACCCCGGCGGCATTGCGCGCCGCAGTCGACGCCGGCGCCCACACCATCTATTGCGGCTTTGCCGACGAGACCAATGCGCGCAACTTTCCCGGCCTCAATTTCAGCCGCGAGGAACTGGCGGCGGGCGTGGCCTATGCGCACCGCCGCGGCTCCAAGGTTCTGGTGGCGATCAACACCTTCCCGCGCGCCGGATCCGAACAGCTCTGGCACCGCGCCGTGGCCGATGCAGGGACAGCGGGCGCCGACGCGGTGATCCTGGCAGATTTGGGACTACTGGCGCACGCCGCAGACCACCATCCCGGCCTGCGGCGTCATTTGTCGGTGCAGGCGGCCGCGGCCAATCCCGACGCGATCAATTTCTATGCCTCCACCTTCGGAGTGCGTCGCGTGGTGCTGCCGCGCGTGCTCACGGTGGCCGAGATCACCGCGATCAACCGCGAGATCGATGTGGAAACCGAGGTCTTCGTCTTTGGCGGGTTGTGCGTGATGGCCGAGGGGCGTTGCTCGCTCTCCTCCTACATCACCGGCAAGTCGCCCAACATGAACGGCGTCTGCTCGCCACCCTCCCATGTGCAGTATGTCGAGACCAGGGGTGAGCTCGCAGCCAGGCTCGGCGGCTACACCATCCACCGCAACGCCAAGGACGCGCCCGCGCCTTACCCGACGCTGTGCAAGGGCTGTTTCCACAGCGAGGACAAGACCGGCTATGTGTTCGAGGACCCGAGCAGTCTCGACGCCAAGGACCTGATCCCGGCGCTGGCAAAGGCTGGCGTCACCGCGCTCAAGATCGAGGGGCGGCAGCGCTCGCGCTCCTATGTCGCGCAGGTCGTGCGCAGCTTCCGCGGTGCGGTCGAGGCCGTGGCGGCCGGAAAGCCGGTGCCGCCGGGCACGCTTGCGAGCCTCACCGAAGGCCAGTCCGCCACCACCGGCGCCTATCGCAAGACATGGAGATAGAACCGCTCTGCGCAGAAGCCCCACGGATCTCCAGCGAAATGCAGGAAAGGAAGGCAGCCACATGCAACTGACAGTCGGGCCCAACCAGTTCTTCTGGGACGCAGCCATCTGGCGCGACTTCTACCTGCGCCTGGCCGATGAGGCCCCGGTCGACACGGTGGTGCTGGGCGAACTGGTCTGCTCCAAGCGATTGCCCTTCTATCAGACGCATCTTCCCGCGGTGATCGAGCGGCTGCAGGCGGCAGGCAAGGCCGTGGTCATCACCAGCCTCGCGCTGATCACGCTCAAGCGCGAACGCAAGCTCACCGGAGAGCTGGTGGAGATGGGGCTCGAGGTCGAGATCAACGATCTGTCGGCGCTAACGCATCTTCCGCCAGGCGCCGCCTTCTCGGTCGGGCCCCTGGTCAATGTCTACAACGAAGGCACATTGCGCTGGCTTGCAACCCGCGGCGCAAGCCGCGTCTGCCTGCCGCCCGAACTGCCGCTCGCCTCCGTCGCCATCCTCGCTGAGGCCGCGGCGGTGCCGGTCGAGATCTGGGGCTGGGGCCGCCTGCCGCTGGCGGTCTCGAGCCGCTGCTATCACGCGCGCCTGCATGACCGGGCCAAGGACAACTGCCAGTTCATCTGCAGCGCCGACCCCGACGGCCGCGCCGTCGACACGCTCGACGGCCAGAAATTCCTGGCGGTCAACGGCGTCCAGACGCTATCGGCCAGTTGCGCCAACGCCGCCCGTCACCTGCCGGGCCTCAGGCAAGCCGGAGTAGCCTCGCTGCGGCTTTCGCCCCAATCCGAAGGCTTCCTCGCGGTCTGCAATCTGTTCCGCGACCTGATCGACGGCAGGATCGACGCCGAAACCCTCTCCGCATCCGCCCTGCCCCAGGCCCCCGGCGGCCAATACGCCGATGGCTTTCTGGCCGGGATTGCGGGCGTCGATTGGTCGGGCGGGAAGGATCGCCAGGTCATGGGCTGAGTCGGGCGACAGGCTGGAACGCTTGTCGCTCTCCGGTTTGTCGATGGGCACTGGCATGGCTGCGGGCAGGCCCAGGCCCTGGATATCAACAGGGCGGAGCCATCGGGTAGGCCCCGCACCTCCATGTCGCCTTGCCAGGCGCCATTGTGCAGGCAAGCGTCATTATTCCGCTTCGCAGGTCCGGGAGAGCGGCTGGAACCCGACGCGCGAGCCGGATGGCGGTTGATCGGTTTCTGCGGAGAGGACCATCAGTCCGTTCGCCTCGCAATGGCGTGATGGATCCTCATTCTGTCGCCTCCTTGAGGAAATGGCCGGGACCGATACTGCAATCGAGGTCGCGCAACCGGCCGTCCTTGAGACCGTATATCAGCCCATGCACCCGGACATTCGCACCGCGTCGCCATGCCGTTTGCAGGATCGGGGTCTCGCAAACGCGCCGGACGCTCTCAACAACATTCAATTCGGCCAGACGGTCTCGTCGCGCTTCCATGTCGGGTTCCCGCGCCAGATCGACAGCGAAGCCGCGGGCCAGCCGCCGTATTGGTTCCAGCCAATGATCGGCAAGACCGTGTGGCAGATCCTCGGTCGCAGCCTTGACCCCGCCACAACCGTGATGGCCGCAGACGATGATCTCGCGCACCTTCAGCGTCTCGACTGCAAATTCGAGTGCCGACAAGAGGTTCATGTCAGAGGAATGGACGACATTGGCCACGTTTCGATGGACGAACACCTCACCCGGATCGAGACCGGCGACCACATTCGCGGGAACACGGCTGTCCGAACATCCAATCCAGAAAAACTCCGGGGCCTGTTGCGTGGCAAGCCGGGCAAAATAGTCGGGTTCTTCGGCCTGGCGTTTGGCCGACCACTCGAGATTGCGCGCCAGAAGATCCTTAAGCAACTGAGTCCTCCGAAAAATGCGGCAGAGCGCGTCGAGCCGGCCCTGACTGTTTCATGACCCGCCCTACCCTGCACTTCAGATCGGCAGAAGGCTTGCGCCCGTGATCTCGGCCTTATCTGCCAGCCTCTCGACGAACGCCCGCGATGCACGCG
>NZ_JACIYP010000104.1 GCF_014359905.1 Hoeflea sp.
CAGTCTGAAAAGACACCTCGATCCCACGCTCGGCAAGAATGTCTTCAACGTCGCGCAGGCTCAGCGGAAACCGATAATAGAGCCATACCGCATGCGCGATGACCTCGGCTGGAAAGCGGTGGCGTTTATATTGGGCGGAAGCATCTTCAGTCATGCAGATAGACTATGCCCCGATCCCCGCCAACCGGTTAAGGCGACGCCTCCATACAGATAGATGGCCGACTTAAATGGCAGGCATCAGCCGGCTACGGCAAGCGAGCTTTGGCTGAAACTGCGATGGGTCGATACAAGGGCGTCATCGGACCGCGTTTGCGTGCTCGCTCATTCCTTGCTCAACAGGCAGAGGCTGCAATCGGGGTCACGATTTTGAACCGAATGCGCGCCTGCGGACGCCTGAAATCCGTTCGTTGCCAAGCATCGGCGGGAGCAACCAAATAGGCGGACCCATCAAAGAACGAGATCCGCTCATTGGCTGATCCGCGCACCAACGCCGGCCATACGGCGTCCCATCCGCCCCAAACCGGCGAAGCCGAGCTTCATCTCAAGCAGCCTTGCCGTCGCTTGCGACGATGCCCGAAATTGCCTGGATCAGGCTGTCCTCGGTGACTTCTTCGGAAGTGAATTCACGCATGATCCGGCCACTGTACATGGCGATGATGCGATCCGAAACATGCAACACCTCCGGCATTTCCGACGAGATCACAATGATCGCGTAGCCCTGCGAAGCGAGGTCGCGGATGAGCTTGTGGATTTCGGACTTTGATCCAACGTCGATGCCGCGCGTCGGCTCGTCCACGATCAGCACCTTCGGATGCATGGACAGCCATTTGCCGATAACGATCTTCTGCTGGTTGCCACCGGAAAGATTGCCCGCCTGCTGCTTCCAGCTCGGTGTCTTGATCTCCAGCTTGTCATGGTAATGATCGAAAATGGCAATCTCCGCACCGTCTGACACAAAGGGACCGGCGGTCAAGTCACTGACCTGCGGCAGGGTCATGTTGTCCCGGCAGTTCATGCCAAGGATGAGCCCCTGTTCCTTCCGGTTTTCCGGCACCAGGGAAATGCCGAGATCGATCGCGTCCACGGGGGAGCCGATTTCCACCTCCTGACCTTCGAGGAGAATGCGACCCGCGGTCGGCGTTCGGAGCCCGAACAGGGTTTCGGCAATTTCGGTGCGTCCGGCACCGACAAGGCCATAGAAGCCGACCACTTCCCCCGCGCGGACTTCGAAATTGATATCCTTGTACAGCGAGCCGCAAGAAAGGCCCTTCACCTCCAGCGCCACTTCGCCAAGTTCATGGTCGTTGGCGTGGCGCGCCAGGTCGAGCTTGCGCCCGATCATCAGCTGGGTGACGTCTTCCTCGGTGGTCTTCGCAGTGTCCAGCGTGCCGCGATACTGGCCGTCACGCAGGACAGAGATCCGGTCGGTGATCTTGAATATCTCTTCCATCCGGTGCGAGATGTAGATGATGCCGACGCCATGGGACTTAAGATCCTCAATCACCTCGAATAGAACGGATTTCTCGGCGTCGGTGAGCGAGGCGGTCGGCTCATCGAATATCACCGCCTTGGCTTCATGGGTCAGCGCGCGCGCGATCTCCACCATCTGCTGGTTGGCAATCGACAGGTCCCCGACACGGGTCCTGGCATCGAAGCGTACCTTAAGGCGCTGAAGGATCGTGTTGGTCTTGCCGAACAGGGCTTCCCAATCGACCAGGCCAAAGCGCTTGCGCGGCAATTCGCCCAGGTAGATGTTCTCGGCGACCGTCAGTTCCCTAGCGAGGCTGAGTTCCTGATGGATGAAGACGATTCCCTTGTGCTTGGCCTCAAGCGGCGAGCCCATCCTCACGGGAGCTTCATTGACAATGATCCGGCCGCTGTCGGGCTGATGGATGCCGCCGAGGACCTTCATCAAGGTCGACTTGCCTGCGCCGTTCTCGCCCATAAGGGCATGCACCTCGCCGGGCATTACGTCGAACGACACGCCGTCCAGGGCGCGAACGCCGGGGAACGTCTTGACGATGCCTTCAAGCCGAAGCGCCGGTACCGGTGAAGCTGTCTGCGGGCTCATACCTTCAACTCTCCCTTGGATTTCATGTTGAGCTGGCGATCGAGAAACAGAACTGCGATCAGGATCAGGCCGATCACCAGATTGACTGTCTCGGTACCGGCGCCGATGTAGCCAAGTCCCTTGCGCAAGAGCTGAATGGCAATGACGCCGCCCAGCGTGGAGACGATCGACCCGGCTCCGCCTGTCAGCTTGGTTCCCCCCAGCACCACGGCGGTGATGGCCCAGAGCTCGAACAGCGAACCATCATTGGGATTGACCGAGCCGCTTTCGGAATAGAACACCGCGGCAGAGAGCGCTGCCAGGAACCCGATCAGCATGAAGTTGATCATCATGTGCGGCCCGACACGAATGCCCGCGTTGACCGCCGCCTCCCGATTGTCGCCGATGGCATAGGCATTGCGCCCGTGAACGGTGCGGTTCATCAGGAACTACAGGCCTGCGACGACGGCCAGCAGGAACCAGGTTGCCGTGTGCAGCCCAAGAAACTGCGCCTCGGCAAAATCGACAAGGGTCCAGTTGAGATGGGACGTCGGCTCCTCGCCATTGTACATGAACACCAGCCCCCGGTAGCCGAGCATCGACCCAAGAGTAACGATGAAGGCATCGACACCGGTCTTCCAGACAATGAGGCCGTTGACCGCGCCAAGCACCAAACCGGCAAAGAGAGCCAGAACCCAGGATATCGGGATCACCCACTCACCCAGCCCGGAAAAGACAGGCCAGGTCATGCTGTCGAGCATCACGATGGCCGCAAGTGCATAGGTTGCCCCGACGCTCAGGTCGATATTGCCGTTGATCATGACGATCGTCATGCCCAGCGCGATAATGCCGATCGGCGCCGACTGCTTGAGCAGCAGCAGCATGTTGTCGACATCCATGAAGGCGCCTTCGGAGAGTGACAGGTACTTGCCGGCGATCGAGAAGAAGACAAGTTCAAACAGGATGAAGCCCCATATGGCGCCCCGCTTGATCAGTCTGTTGCGGTTTTCGTTTTGCATCAGGCCGTCCTCACGCGATGGGTGACAACAAGCGGCCGCGCTTGGCCGCGATGTCGAGCCAGACCGCCAGGATGATGATGATCCAGGTCACGACATATTGCGCGTAAAACTGCAGGCCGACGAGCAGCAGTCCATTCTGGATAAATCCAAGGATCAAAACCCCGATGATCGTCTTGAAGATGGTGCCGGAGCCGCCCAGAAGGGACGCACCACCAAGAATTACAGCGGCGAGCACCTCGAGCTCCAGCCCCTGCCCCACCGTATTCTGACTTCCAAGGCTTCGACTGGCCTGGATGAGGCCGGCGGTGGCGACACAAAGCGAAGACAGCAGATAGCAGGTGAACACGACTCTCGCCCGTCGGATACCGGAGAACGTCGCGGCCACTCCGTTGCCGCCGACAGCGTAGACCTTTCGTCCGAAAGGCGTCTTTCCAAGCACCATACCGAGCACCGCCGCCAGCAGCCCGAAGATCAGGATCGGCACCGGAATGCCCAGAACACTGCCCTGCCCGAAGACCGCGAACCAGGTGCCGTCCTTATCGGCGATATCCATGTTCTTGCCGCCGGAATAGGTCAAAGTCAGTCCGTGAATGGCCGACAGCATGCCGAGCGTCACGATCAATGAATTGAGCTTTAGATAGCCAACCAGGAACCCGATGAAGGCGCCGAGGCAAAGCGTCATCGCGAACATTGCGGGAATGGCAAGCGCGGGCCCTATCTTGTCATGAAGATCCAGCACGACGATTGTCGAGAAAGACATCATCGATCCGACAGACAGGTCGAGATTTCCGCTGATCACCACGAAAGTGACCCCCAGCGCCATCACGCCAAGGATCGCTGAGGAGCGAACGACACCCATGACATTTTCCGGCGCCAGAAAACGCTCGTTGGCGATCGTGAAGCCTATCATGAAAATGAGGAAAGCAATCAGGATGCCCTGCTTGGCCAGGAGCCCGCCAATATCCGACTTACTCAAACCACCAGCCATCGTTTCCTCCCTCCCACTCGAAAATGCAAGCAGCGCGACAATCACGCTGCTGCGGAACCGGCACCTTGTTCAGACCAGGACCATTCCGCCGTCGATCATGACGATCTGGCCGGTCATGTAGTCGCTGTCAGCCGAAGCCAGAAACGTTGTGGTCCCGGTAATGTCGCGCGGCGTGGCGACGCGGCCCTTGAGAATCCCGGCGGCAAAATCCTCCATTGCCTGTCCCGGACGCTCCGCAGCACCAATCTCCATCAGGTCCTGGTCGACCTGCTCCCACATTTCGGTCGCGACCACCCCCGGTGCGAAGCCGGTCACGGTAATGTTGTGCTTCGCCAGATCGCGCGCGCCCGACTGGGTCAGGGATACAACCGCGAATTTGCTGGCACAATACGGAACGACATTGTCGAACCCCTGGCGGGATGCAATCGACGCGGTGTTGATGATCTTGCCGCCGGTACCCTGGGCGATCATCTGGCGCGCGGCCTCCTGCATGCCGATAAGGCAGCCAAGACCATTCACACCCATGATGAAATTCCAGTTTTCTTCCGTCACATCGAGGAAGTTCATCGGCCGGTTCACGCCGGCATTGTTGAATTTGACATCGATCTTTCCAAAGACCGATACCGCATGGGTGATGAGCGCGCGGACCTGGATGCGATCCGTCACATCAACGGCCGCATGGGTCACCTTGCCCCCGGCTTGCTGTGCTGAAGCCATGTTCGATGTTGCGACCTCAGCGGCCTTATCACCATCGATATCAGCAAAACAGACATCAGCACCCTCGCACAAAAGCGCTTCGCCAATTGCTCTGCCAATTCCGCGCGCGGCTCCGGTGACAATGCAGGAGCGTCCAGACAACCGGCCCATGCTCACCTCCCCGATCACATGGCAAACTCAACAGGAAATATCCGGACGCGGCGCCTGCCGCGTCCGGAGAAGAAGTTTCACTAGGCTCAGAAAACCGGCTTGGTGAAATTGGACATGTTGTCCTGGGTGATCTTCGGCGTGTCGAAGTAGTTGAGGAACGGCACATCCTTGCCGTCCAGCACATCGATGGCGGTTTTCAGCGCCGCCTTGGCATCATCGACGGGTGACTGGTAGATCGAACCCCAGTACTCGCCCTTTTCCATCGCCTCGTATCCGACAGCAAAATTGGTCGCACCGACAAAGATGATGCCTTCGCGGCCGGCGGCCTTGGCGGCGTTGAGCGCGCCTACACCCATGTTGTCATCACCTGCATAGACGCCGTCGATCTTGTCGTACTTGACGAGAAAGGCTTCCATCACCTTCTGGGACTTCTCGCGGTTCCAGTCGCCAGGCTGGGTTTCGAGAACGGTGACATCGGGGCAGACCTCCGGAAGCCGTTCATCGAAGCCCTTCTGGCGTTCGATCGCGGTGGTGTAGCCGGGCTGGCCGGAAATCTGCACCACCTGGGCGGTGGTCTCGATGCCCATTTCCTTGAACTTGTCGCACATGATCTCCGCCGAGCGGGAGCCTTGCGTGATGTTGTCCGGTCCGGAGAACGACTTGACGAAATCAAAGCCCGCTTCGGCGATATTGGAATTGGTTACGATGACCGGAATGCCCGCATTCTTGGCCTTGCGAACGGCCGGAATGACCGCCTCGCCATTTGTCGGCCAGATGATGATGGCCTGAACCTGCTGCTGGATCAGATCCTCGATCTGGGCGATCTGGCGGGCGACATCGCCACCCGCGTCAAGTACGACCGCCTCCACATTGTCGTTCGCCTCGACCGATTCCTTGAACGCCTTGTCATAAGTCGTCTGGTAGCTGTCGACGCCAACATTGTTCTGCGTAATACCAATCCGGTACTCGGCGGCACCGGCCGAGCTTGCAAAGACCAGACCTGCCATCGCGGTCGACAGGGTAAGCATAGTACGAAGTGTCATTTGGTTTCCTCCCGAAATCTCTCTCACACTCATATGCGTTTCGCATTTCCTCTGCCCAGTGAGCGCAGCAGCAGGAAGCGGCCTCCATCCGCAATCATGCAAAACACACCTGTAAAATGCCGACAAGCGCGCGGCAAAAGAGTCCAAAAGAAATCCAGTATGGATATTTTGATATCCAAAATGGGCTTTTTGCCCCTATCTTCAAATCCCCAAATTGAACATCTTCCCGGAGACAGCCATGAAAAAAGGTATGCAGCAGTTCGGAGCCGGACACCTTTCAGCAAAAACGGATGGCGACATCGGCAGGGCGGGAGCCGGAAGCATGCTTTCAGTCAACAGGGAGGGACCTGACGCGCGAAGACCACATTATCCGCTGTTCGAGAAGACCGAACTGCTTGATGTGGTGGCTTTCCTCGAGGACTTCGAGCACGAGTTATCCGATGCTCTGAGTGTTTTCGCGCCCGATCCTTATGTTCGCATGACGCTCCATCTCATCCGCAGCCATCTGGAAGCCAAGACGGTCACGCCGACGTCGTTGATCGGCGCCTCCGGTGTCCCCTATGCGACGGCGACCCGGCGGATTGGCGAAATGATCGACAATGGCCTGATTGACCAACGGCCGCGCACCCGCAGCGGTAAGACGTTTTCGATGCACCCGAGCGAGCAGCTGCTCGAATCCTGGATGCAATTGTCTGGGCGCTTGCAGCGCCTGGCCGAAACCCGCCTGGCGAGATCATCCGACAGGTCCGCAGGCCAGGAATACTATTTCGGCGGCTCCTACATGGCGGCCCAGTCAATCCCGCCTTTGCAGGTGCTGGCGGAACCGCTGCGGCTTGCGGGTGGCGTGCGGGTGCTGGTGCACGGAGACCCCACCTTCATGGTGATGGACAATCTCAAACGGCGGTTCGAGCAGGTCGTGGGCACGGACATCCACCAACGTGCCTTTTCCATCGACCGGCTGCATCAGGAAGCCCTGAAGAACGCCGAACGCAAGGCAAGCCGCTACGACATCATTGCGGTCGATCTGCCCTGGATCGGCGAGTTCGCCGAGAAGAATGTGCTGATGCCGCTCGACGAAGCACTGGATATTGCGCACCTGGATCCAGCCGATTTTCACACGGCCGGTTGGAAGGCCGCACACTGGGGCGGACGCCCCTATGGCGTGCCGGCGCAGACGACGCCGGAACTCCTTTTCTATCGCAAGGACATCTTCGCCGAAGCCGGCATCGAGCCTCCAGCAACGACGGCTGACGTCATCGCAGCGGCGAAATCGCTGCATGATCCCGCAAGGGGTTCTTACGGAATTGCCTGGAATGCGGCGCGCGGCACCGCACTTGGCCACACGTTCCTGATGACTTTGGCCGATTTTGGCCAGCCGGTGATCGACCTCCCGCCCGAGGCAGGAGGTTTCAACACCGACAGGCTCAAGGAAGACGCCTATCGTCCGATGATCGACTGCGATGCGGGGATGGCTGCAGCCGAATACCTGATGGAATTGCTGAAATATTCGCCCCCCTACATTCTCTCGATGTCCTGGTACGAGCGGGTCCGGCCCTATGCGGCAGGCGAAGTTGCAATGGCCTATGGCTACACGCTGCTTGCGCCGTATTTCGAACTCGACCCCTCATCGCCGGCACATGGGCATACCGGTTTCCTGCCGCATCCGGCCGGACCGAAGGCAACACCGGTCGCACCCGTGGGTGGGTATGTGATGGGCATTCCGCGCAACATTGCCCCCGAACGAATAAAGGCCGCAGCCGAAGCGCTGATCGTCTTCACCTCGGCGGGCGCCCAGAAGCTCTACGTCCAGAACGGCAGCCGCACCAATCCGCGTTACTCGGTGGGCGCCGACCCGGAAGTGCGCCGCGCATCGCCGATCTTCGAGGCCGTCGATCAGATGTCCTGGCGCGATGAGCTCCAGTTCTGGCCACGGCCGCCAATTCCGGAAATCGGCGAGATCTTCCAGATCTGCGGCGAGGAACTGCACGACATGCTTCGCGGAATCATTCCGCCGAAAACCGCACTGCAGAACGCCCAGAGACGGGCGGAGAAAGCCATGCGGGAGCACCGCAAGACTTGAAAAATGGAGGAGTGAAATGGATCCCAATCGGCTCAAAGGAAAGAACATCCTCATCACTGGCGCGGCGCGCGGCATGGGTGCGGCGAATGCAGAAAGCTTCGCCCAGCAGGGCGCCAACATCTGTCTGGGCGATCTGGATCTCGACGAAGCCCAAAGGGTCGCCGATCGCATCAATGCGGCAGGAAACGGCAAGGCCATTGCCGTGAGGATGGATGTCACCAAGCGGAAGGACAACGCGGCGGCCGTGGCCGCGACGGTAGAGGCCTTCGGCTCGATCAATGTCGGTGTCTTCAATGCCGGTCTGAACAAGCCGCGCTTCTTCATGGATATCGATGAAGACAACTGGGACATGATCATGACTGTCAACACCAAGGCCATGTGGCTCGGCATGCAGGAAACAGCCCGCCAGATGATCGCCCAGGGCCCGATGGACGAGCCCTACAAGATCATCAATGTCGGCTCGATTGCGTCGAGAAAGCCGCTGGTCGATGTCACCGTGTACTGCACCTCGAAATATGGCTGCCTCGCACTCACCCATTGCGGTGCCGTGGCGCTCGCCGAGCACAACATCACCGTCAACGGCTATGCGCCCGGCGTTGTGGTGACCCCGCTCTGGGAGCAGCTCGACAAGGATCTTGTCGAGATCGGTTTCAAGGAGAAGGCGGGCCAGGCCTATGAGGACATTGCGCGCGACCAGCTGCAGATCAAGCGGGTCTCTTATCCCGACGACATTGTCGGAACGGCCTCGTTCCTTGCAAGCCCGGACAGCGATTACATGACCGGCCAGATGATCCACATCGATGGCGGCTGGTGCATCCAGTAACGGCATAAACCCAGGTTTCAACAAATGAAACGGGCGCGTGAAGGCGGGTCCGGAGGAGAAAGTCATGTCGCGTGCCCTGACACCGAACATCCTGACAGCACAGGATCTCGAACCCCAGTGGAAATGGGAAAACCGGCTGCCCGCGTGGGGCCACACATCTGTCGATTTCGAACGCAGGATCGATCACGACCGGCTGCGGCGCTACCGCCTGAGCCGGGCCCGGCAGGCGTTGCAGAACTCTCCTGCCGGAACGCTTCTGCTGTTTGACGTCAACAACATCCGCTACGTTTCGTCGACCAAGATCGGCGAGTGGGAGCGTGACAAGATGTGTCGCTTCTGCCTGCTGACAGGCGACGATTCCCCTTATGTCTGGGATTTCGGATCGGCGGCCATGCACCACAAGAAGTTCTCGGACTGGCTCGAGCCGGACCATTGCCGGGCCGGCGTCGTCGGCATGCGCGGCACGATCCCGCCCGATTTCGGCCTGATGCGCAAATACGCAAAGGAAATTGCGGGGCTGATCAGGGACGCCGGAATGGCCGGCATGCCGGTCGGTGTCGATTATGCCGAAACGGCCATGTTCCATGCGCTGCAGGAGGAAGGTCTCAACGTGATCGATGGCCAGCAGATCATGCTGGCAGCGCGCGAGATCAAGAACTGGGACGAAATCCAGCTGCTGACCCAGGCTGCTGCCATGGTCGATGGCGTCTACCACATGATCTATGAGGAGTTGAAGCCGGGCATTCGCGAAAACGACATCGTCGCCCTGTCAAACAAGATGCTCTACGAAATGGGATCTGACGATGTCGAAGCGATCAATGCCATTTCCGGCGAGCGCTGCAACCCGCATCCGCACAATTTCACCGACCGCTATTTCCGGCCCGGAGATCAGGCATTCTTCGATATTCTGCAATCCTACCAGGGATACCGCACCTGCTACTACCGGACGTTCAACATAGGCCGGGCAACGCCGTCGCAGAATGACGCCTACGTCAAGGCGCGCGAATGGATCGACGCATCCATTGCGATGATCAAGCCCGGGGTCAGCACCGACAAGGTGGCCGAGGTCTGGCCGAAGGCGGAGGAATTCGGCTTCCCCAGCGAGGAGGCCGCCTTCGGCCTGCAGTTCGGCCACGGCTTGGGCCTGGCGCTTCACGAGCGTCCGATCATCAGCCGTGCGGTCTCGCTGGACCACCCGATGGAGATCCAGACCGGGATGGTGTTCGCACTCGAAACCTACTGTCCGGCAAGCGACGGCTACTCGGCAGCGCGGATCGAGGAAGAAGTGGTGGTGACCGACACGGGCTGCGAGGTCATCTCGCTGTTCCCTGCCGAGGAACTGCCGATCGCCAACCGCTATTGAGCTCCTCCCTGGAAGGCCCGGTTCGCACAAGGTGCGGCCGGGCCCAAGCAGGAGACCGGGAACCGACAAATGAGCACCAGCAAGACCAAAAACGCCGTCCAGGCTTCGGCCAAGCACAATGCCGAGGATTTTCTGCGCATGTACCGCCAGATGGTCCGGATCCGGACCTTCGAGGACAACGCCAACCAGCTCTACCTGTCGGCAAAGATGCCGGGGCTGACCCACATGTATTCGGGCGAAGAAGCGGTTGCCGTGGGAATCTGCGAAGCCCTGAAGGTCACGGACAAGATCACCTCGACACACCGTGGTCACGGGCATTGCGTGGCCAAGGGCGCCGAATTCAAGGAAATGTTCTGCGAGTTGCTGGGCAAGGAAGAAGGCTATTGCCGGGGCAAGGGCGGCTCCATGCATATTGCCGACCAGTCGAACGGCAATCTGGGAGCTAACGCGATCGTCGGCGGTTCGATGGGGATTGCGACCGGCGCGGCGTTTACAGCCAAACTCCTGGGCAAGGATGACGTTACAGTCTGCTTCTTTGGCGATGGCGCCACCGCGCAGGGCCTCATGTACGAGGTCATGAACATGGCAGCTCTGTGGAGCCTGCCGATCATCTACGCCTGCGAGAACAACGGCTATTCCGAATACACCAAGACCGCCGAGATTGCGGCCGGATCGATCACGGGCCGGGCCGAGGCTTTCGGGATCGAAGCGCACACCGTCGATGGCCAGGATGTGCTCGCGGTCAATTCACTGACGGAACAGCTGGTGGAACGCTGCCGCAAGGGCGAAGGCCCCTTCTTCATCGAGTTGATGACCTACCGCTATCACGGTCACCATGTCGGCGACATCAACCGCGAGTACTACCGCTCCAAGGACGAGGAGAAGGATTGGCGCGACAACAAGGACCCGATCACCAAGTTCGCCCGCCACCTTACCAGGGAAGGCATCGCGACCGAGGAGGAGCTCAAGGCCATGCAGGCCGAGATCAAGGCCGATGCCACAGCCGCCGTCGAATACGCGCTGAAGGCAAAATACCCTGATGCGGTGGAAGTCGACATGCACGTCTATGCAGCCTGAGGAGAAACTCCATGCGTGAAATCACCCTTTCCCAGGCCGTCAACGAGGCCCTTGCCGAGGAAATGCGCCGCGACGAGACCGTGTTCATCATCGGCGAGGACGTGGCCGAGGCCGGAACCCCCTTCAAGGTCCTATCGGGCCTGGTCGAGGAATTCGGCACGGCGCGGGTTGTCGATACGCCGATTGCCGAACCCGGCTTCATGGGCATTGCCGTCGGCGCTGCGATGACCGGTTCCCGTCCGGTGGTCGATTTGATGTTCGGCGACTTCATTTTCCTGATCATGGACCAGCTCTGCAACCAGGCGGCCAAGACCCATTACATGTCCGGCGGCAAGCTGAGCGTTCCGCTGGTGCTGCGGACAAATCTCGGTGCCACCCGCCGGTCGGCCGCGCAGCATTCGCAGTCGCTGCATGCTCTGGTGGCTCATATTCCGGGTCTGAAGGTTGCACTGCCGTCATCGGCATACGAGGCAAAAGGGCTGATGAAGACGGCAATCCGCGACAACAATCCTGTCGTCATCTTTGAAGACAAGCTTATGTACCAGGAGAAGGCCGGCGTACCGGATGAGGAGTACCTGATCCCGTTCGGCGTCGCCAATGTAAAGCGCGAAGGCACCGACATCACCCTGATCGCCACCTCGTCGATGGTGCAGGTTGCAGAGAAGGCGGCCGAAATTCTTGCCGCGGAAGGCATCAGCGCCGAGGTCATCGATCCCCGAACGATCGTTCCCCTCGACGAAGCCACGCTGATAAAGTCGGTGAAGAAGACCTCGCGTGCCATCGTCATTGACGAGGGGCACCAGAGCTACGGCGTCACCTCGGAGATCGCCTCGCGGCTTAACGAGAAGGCTTTCTACCATCTCGACGCTCCGGTGCTGCGCATGGGCGCCATGGATGTGCCCGTTCCCTTCAGCCCGGCACTGGAAGACCTCACCGTGCCGACCCCGGAAGGCGTGGCGGCCAATGCCCGCAAGCTTGTGGCCGGAGAGATGATCGACGGGGAGATGATCAATGCCGCATGATGTCATCATGCCGGCACTCGGCATGGCACAGGATACCGGCCTGATCGTGTCCTGGCTGAAGAAGCCTGGCGATGCGGTGAAGACCGGCGACGCGCTGATGGAGGTCGAAACCGACAAGGCGGTGATGGAAGTCGAGGCCCTTGCTGACGGATTTCTCGCGGCCGTCAGCGCCGAAGCTGGCGACCACGTGCCTGTCGGCCAGGTGGTCGCCGTGATTGCGGAAACGGCGGACGCGGCGAAGAATACAACCCTTGCCTCACCATCAACCACGTCGCAATCGGATCCGGAGCGCACCTCGCCGGCGGATCCAGGACCGGACACCCTGCCGCCTGGCGAGGAAATCATCATGCCGGCGCTCGGAATGGCACAGGATACCGGTCTGATCGTTGCCTGGCGCAAGAAGCCGGGCGACACGGTGGCCGCAAGTGACGTTCTGCTTGAAGTGGAAACCGACAAATCGGTCATGGAAGTGGAAGCCGGTCATGACGGCTTCGTCGCCGCCATTCTGGCCGATGCACAACAGGCGATTCCGGTCGGATCGGTGATCGCGATCATCAGCGCGGAGAAACCGGAAAACGCGGTTGCCCGTAGCCACAAGAGCCTGCCGGTGAACAGCGAGGCGTCCGGTACGGCTGCAACCGAGGCGCCACCGGCAGCGGCGGAAAAGCCGCAAACGGGAGGCGCGCCCACTTCGGGCGGTCGCATCCTAGCATCGCCCAAGGCACGTCGTCTGGCAATGGAGAAGGGCCTCGACCTGAGCCTGCTTGTCGAGCATAGCGTGCCGCAGCCCTATCATGTCTCTGATCTTCGGCTGCTGGAGACCCTGGCCCCGTCCAAGAAATCTGGCGGCGCCATCCACTCACCCGTATCCGCGGCCGCCCTGCCGATGCACATTGGAGCGCGGGTTGCGGTCAGCGGCTGTGACGAATTCATCGCATGGCTGGCTGATGACGGCGATATTCATCTCGAACCGCGCTTGATCTGGCTCAGGTTTGCCACGGCGGCGTTTCGAGAGGCGACAGGCCTCGCAGACGAGCGACTTGTCGTTGAAACCCGGACGGTTCGCACAACGGATGGCCGTTTCGCCGATGCCGATCGCGTACGGCTGTCCAAACCGATGAGCGAAGCGGGAGATCAGGTCCCGTCCATCGTGTTGCGGGATCTTTCAGGATCGCCGATTACCGCGGCCACCGGTTCGGCGGCCGATGCGCCGGTGCTGACCGTGTGCCGCGAACGGGAAGACTACGCCGTTTCGCTCGACTACCGGGCCGGCCAACTCGACGAGGACCAGGCGATCGAATTCGTCAGCGGCTTCGTGGACCGCCTCGGCGAACCTCTCAGACACCTGCTTTGACTGGAGCAAACTGGATGCAACACACAAATCTCTACATCGATGGCCAATGGCGCGAAGCTGCAAGCGGCGACCGCTTCGATGTCATCAATCCCGCAACGGAAGAGGCGATCGCGTCGGTCGCCTCCGCCGATCTCTCCGACGCTGACGCAGCGCTCGACGCGGCTGAAGCCGCCTTCGGGCTGTGGGCCGCCAAGAAGCCGCGAGAACGCTCTGAAATCCTGCGCAAGGCCTGGGAATTGATGACCGAGCGGCTGGACGAATTCGCGCGGCTGATCACGCTTGAAAACGGAAAGGCCCGGGCCGATGCGATGGGTGAAGCAACCTATGCAGCCGAGTTCTTCCGCTGGTTCGCCGAGGAAGCCGTTCGCGCCGACGGCATGATCACCCATGCGCCATCGTCGGGCGCGCGAATCGTGGTTCAGCACAAGCCAGCGGGCATCGCCGTGCTTGTCACGCCGTGGAATTATCCGGCCGCGATGGGCACCCGCAAGATCGCGCCGGCACTTGCCGCCGGATGCCCGGTGATCATCAAGCCGGCCTCCGAAACGCCGCTGACGATGCTGGCCCTCATGCCCCTGCTGGAAGAGGCGGGCGTGCCGAAGGGGCTGGTCAACGTACTGCCTTCGAAGAAATCCGGCAAGCTTGTCGACCATATGCTGCACGACCCGCGGGTGCGTGTCATCTCGTTTACCGGCTCCACCGAGGTTGGCCGCAAACTGCTGCATTCGGCCGCCGATCAAGTGCTCAAGCCGGCCATGGAACTGGGCGGCAATGCTCCCCTCATCGTGTTCGAGGATGCAGATATCGACAAGGCCGTGGCAGGTGCGATGCTCGCCAAGATGCGCAACCTCGGCGAAGCCTGCACTGCCGCCAACCGCTTCTATGTCCACGAGCAGGTCGGCCAGGAATTCACAAGCAAGTTCTGCGCCGCCATGGCCGCCCTGAAGATGGGAAACGGGCTGGAAGACGGGATCGACGTCGGCCCGCTGGTCAATGCCGATACGCGCGACAAGGTGGCAGCATTCGTCGCAGATGCTTTGGCCAAGGGCGCCAGGCTGGAACTTGGTGGCACATTGCCCAACGGCAAAGGCTACTTTTATCCGCCGACGGTGCTCTCCAACGTGCCGGAAACAGCCGACTGCGTGAACGACGAGATCTTCGGACCTGTTGCCGCAATCCAGTCCTTCACGGATGAAGACGACGTGATCCGGCGAGCCAACAACACGGAATACGGTCTGGTTGCCTATGTGTTTTCGGAGAACATGAAACGCGCCATGCAGGTTTGCGAACTCCTGGAGTATGGCATGGTCGGCCTCAATCGCGGCCTGGTTTCCGATCCAGCGGCCCCGTTCGGCGGCGTCAAGCAATCGGGCCTCGGCCGCGAGGGTGGGCATGAGGGTATGCTGGAATTCATGGAAACCCAGTATATTTCGGCGGAATGGTAAGATGGGTCGGGCCGATATCATAGCCAGCCCCTCGGTAGTTGCCCTGGCCGGGCGTTTGGGCGTCGATCTTGCCGATGTGGCCCGGACCGCCGACCGAACCAATATCGCGCGCGAGGATGTCGAACGCCATGTGATTGGTGATACCAGGAGGAACTCGACCGGCGCAGCTGCCCCTGTCGCAGCCTCCAGGGACAGCAGCTATTGGGACGTGGATCACGCGGCATACGGACCGGTAACGCACGAGCCGTTGTCGCGTTTCGCACGCGTCGCGGCTGCCAATCTGTCTGCCGCTAACCGCGTCATCCCGCAAGTCACCCATCATGATCGCGCCGACATGCGCGCCGTCGAAGCCTTTCGCGGGAAGCTGAAACCGGAAGCCGCGGATCGTGGCGTGCGCCTTACTGCACTAGCCTTTCACGTGAAAGCGCTTGCCACGTGCCTTGAGGATTTCCCTCGCTTCAATGCATCGCTGGCATCCGACGGCGAAACCTTGGTTATCAAGCAGTTCTGCCACATCGGCATTGCGGTGGACACGCCGCATGGCCTGATGGTGCCAGTGGTCCGCAATGTCGACCGCAAGGGGCTGTGGCAGATCGCCAGCGAGATCTTCGATCTGGCCGGACGCGCGGCACAACGCAAGATAAAGCCCGATGAGATGGGGGGAGCCTCGATGTCGATCTCCAATCTTGGCGGCATCGGAGGTACTGCATTCACCCCGATCGTAAATCCTCCGGAGGTCGCGATCCTGGGCATCACCCGAACCGAAACAATTCCGGCGTGGGAGAATGAGAGCTGGACACCGGTTCCGATGGTGCCGCTGGACCTTTCCTATGACCACAGGGTGATCAATGGCGCGGAGGCCGCGCGCTTCATGGCCCATCTTGCCGGTCTACTCGCCGATCCCCGCCGCATGCTGAGGTAGAAAACGTGACTCTTCCCATCGATTTAACAGGACAGAGCGCGTTGGTGACCGGCGCATCCCGCGGGATCGGGAGAGCCATCTGCGCAGCCCTGGCACGTGCGGGGGCCGACATTGTCGGCACGGCAAGCGCTATGCCGGAAGACGGAGGCGAGACGGCTAACTTGGTCAAGGCCGCGGGCCGGCATTTCACTGCCGAGAGCTGCGATCTGGGAGACCGTGAGGCAACACTTGCCTTCGCGGCCCGGATGGCGGATCGCGGCGACATTTCGATCCTTGTTAACAATGCCGGTATTATCCGCCGTGCGCCGGTCAGCGAACACCCGATCGAAGACTGGGACGCGGTGATGGCGGTCAACTGCGATGCTCCATTCATCCTGACACAGGCCCTTGGCCGCGGAATGGCCGAGCGCGGACATGGAAAGGTTGTCTTCATCGCCTCGGTTCTGAGCTATCAGGGCGGCATCAATGTCCCGGGCTATGCGGCCAGCAAGGGTGCGGTGGCGCAACTCATCAAGGCCTTCGCCAACGAGTGGGCATCGAGCGGCGTCAACGTCAATGGCATAGCGCCCGGATATGTAGCCACCGACAACACCGCGGCGCTGCAGGCCAATTCAGCCCGTCAGAAGGCGTTGATGGATCGGGTTCCTTCTGCGCGCTGGGGCCTGCCGGAGGAAATCGCCGAGCCGGTGGCTTTCCTGTGCAGCGATCTTGCGCGCTTCATTCACGGAGCCATCCTTCCGGTTGATGGTGGATGGCTGGGAAGGTAGGAAGGCTCTGCTGCAAATTCTTCGCTAACCGGCGACCGATAATCACCTCTCGATGTTTTGGGAGATGACCATGTTCAAGGGCCGCCATTTCGACCAGTCGATCATCTTGCTCTGCGTTCGCTGGTATCTGGCCTGGTGATGTCAGGTTAACCGCAGCTGAAAGATTTGCGGATATCTAGCGGTCATGAGCCACAGTCCTGTCAGCTACAAGCGCCATCGTTTCCCATCGTCTGTGATCGCCCATGCGGTCTGGCTGTATTTCCGGTTTCCACTGAGCCTGCGTCTGGTACAGGAGATGCTGTCGGAGCGCGGCGTCATCGTTTCCTATGAGACGATCCGCTGCTGGGTAAAAAAGTTCGGGCCAGTCTATGCTCGCCGCTTGCGTCGCAAAGCGCCGAACCCAACGGATGTATGGCATCTGGACGAGGTCGTGGTGACAATCGGCGGCCGCAAATACTGGCTCTGGCGTGCCTTCGACCAGGACGGCTATGTGCTCGACGAGATCGTCCAGGTACGCCGGAACACCAAGGCTGCCAAGCGTCTTTTGATCCGGCTAGGCATTGGTGCAGGGATAAGATTTCAACGTTTTGCGTCTATGCGGCGGGGATCAAAATAGCTTGATTGGTCCAGCATGCCGCACAAACATAACGCCGCTCGGCGCCATCACAT
>NZ_JACIYP010000105.1 GCF_014359905.1 Hoeflea sp.
ACTGCGATGAAACCACCGTTGTCGTGACCGATGTGAAACAGACCCCCCAGACCGGAGCCCCGGACATCGAGATCATCAAATCGGCCAAGACCCCATGCCTCTACAACATCGAGGCCTGCCAATTCACCATCTCGTTCCGAAACAAGGGCACCGCTGGCTTCGACGGCGGTATGCTGCTGGCCGACAAGTGGCTGCCCGGCGGTTGGACGCTGACCCCACCCGCCGACTGGAAATGTTCGCAGCCTCAAGCCGATGTCTGGAATTGTGGCGCCTGGATCAAGCTGCCGGCCGGGCAGACGGTCGATACGCAATGGTCGTTTCAGGCACCCACCGGTTTCAATCCATCCGGCGATCCGCTGGTGCGCAACAATTGCATCTTGCCGGACACCTGCGTTGCGATTGCGCTGGAGACCGGGCGCAAGGGCGGGCCGGCAAGCCCCGGCCAGACTGTTTCCAGCGGCCCCGGCGGGGTCACCGCACCAGGGGGCGGCACTCAGCCAGGTGCTGGACAGCAGCCGCAAGCAGGCGAGACCGCCGATATTCTGGGTGGTGCAGAAACAGGTCCGGATTTGAAGGTCACCAAGAACCTGCTGACCACGTGCGAGCCTGGAAGACGCTGCGACTTTGTCCTCAATGTTACAGGTGTGGGGGATGAGCCCTACAAAGGCAGCTTCGTCGTCACGGATACGCTACCTGCCGGTTGGACCTTTGCCGGCGGCGGAAAACTCGGGCTTTGGAGTTGCCAGAAGGCGGGCAATGACACCGTCTGTACGTATGACGCTTCAAAAAGCCCCTATCTGCCCGCGGGAGGCTTCACCGGCGGCGACACGCTCGGCTTTGGACTGCAGCTCAACATCCCAACGAACCAGCCAAGCGGAGTGGTCGAGAATTGCGCTTCTATCCGTTTCCTTGGAACCCCTCCGGAACGGGGCTCGGACGCCAACCACACGGATTGTGTGGCTGTCGTGGTTGGCTATCCGCCCAAACTGACTATTGCCAAGCGGTTCGACAAGACCTCATGCGTTCCGGGGGAAAGCTGTGATTTCACGATCACAGTTCGCAACGAAGGCAAGGGCGCCTATGAGGGGCTTCTCGAGATCTGGGATCTTGCCGAGGATTCCGATGCGATCCAGGTAAAGAAGATCGATGCCGATCCGGCCTTGAACTGCGGCCGCGAGGGCACGCTTCAGGTCCTTTTATGCACCACGAAAACGTCGCTGAAACCGGGCGAGAGCAGGGTGATCCGGGTGTCCGCGACGATCGATCAGATGTTTGCCGGGTCCAACTCGTCGATCGAGAAGTGCGCGCAGACAGAGCTTTACGACACCGATCCGGGTTCGTGGGATTATGAAAGGAAACTCTCCTTTGTCCGAAGCCTGCTCATCGCGGACAAACAGATCGGATACGATTTGACGGAGGAGCCGGGCAAGCCTCTCAATATTTCCGAAATCACTGCGGTCATGGCCTATAAGAAGGACCATGACATCAAGAATGACGCCGGCGACCCTGATGCAACCGGGGAGATCACCGACGCCTTGCTGAAGTCGGCATTGCCGACGTTCCGCGATGCCGCCTTCGACGATGACAAGGCGGAGCGCAACAAGGACGGTTCAATTATCCGCAAAGCCTGTTCCAAGGTATCCTTGCGGCCGAACCTTGCCATGGAAAAGACTGGCCCCTCCGACGTCGAGCTCACGAGTGGAAGCAAGGCGGGAGAGGAATGCCGCTACAAGCACCGGTGCCCCTTCACGATCAACATCAAGGCGACGAACGGACAGCCTTATGACGGCCCGATCACCGTCCGCGAGGAACTGCCCACCGGATGGAAACTGACGAGTTGGTTTCCGAAATCGCCCGGCGGATGGTCCTGCCAGGGTAGCAACCCGGTCACCTGCACGATTGAGGAGGCGCATATTCCCGCTGGCGGATCGATCCAGCTCGACTTGTCGATCGAAGCCGCCGCGGCCTGGTACCAGTGGGTCGCTGCCCAGCCGAATCTGACCGTTTCGGAGCGCCGACATCCCTGGATCGAGAATTGTTCCTACCTGCTGGTCGATAATCAGGTCTTCAAGCAGGGCCCGTATGCTTCCTGCTACAGGGCAAGGCTGTCCATGGCGGACCTAAGCGACTTTGATTACGACGCGATCGGGACTGGCACATGCACGCCGCCCAACTGCTCGTTCTATCAGTTCACCGCCACGCTGAAGGAGGAGGCCTATCGCGGCTCGCTCAAGATCGACGGCAAACTGCCGGTTGGGTCGCGGTTCGGCAAGCCGGTGATCGGATCGACGGCGGCTGCCTGTCCGTCTTCGAGTTGGACCTGCTCCGGACCGCAAGGAGCCAGCGGAAATTTTGCCTGCAGCGCCAATGACTGTTTCGTGCAACCGGGGGAGCAGATCGTCGTGCGTCTGGAAGGCTCGGTCGCGCCCGACCTCAAGACTCCGCCGGAAAACCCGATCGAGAAGATCGCCTGCAGTACATTCGAGTGGATCCGCAAGTCTTCCGCAGGCTCGATCGAGCAGCAACCTGGCCCCGCGCGTAAGGAGGCCTGCTTCACGACCACGATCCTGGCCAAGCCGAGGCCCAAACCCTGTCCGCCTGGCGAGCGGCGCGATGCCGCCGGCCTTTGTGTCCCGATCGTGAAGCCACTCGACCTCGCGATCACGAAAAGAGCCATTGGCGACTGCAACGGCAAGGATGTCTGCCGATTCCAGTTGAGTGTCAGCAGCAAGACCGGTCGCCCCTATCTCGGCAAGGTTGCGCTTCGCGATACGTTCTCAGTACCGGGCGCCACGCTGCAACAGGTCTCGGGGCAGGCATCCTGTTCGCAATCGGGACAACTGATCAATTGCGTTGCCGAACCCGGCGGTCTCGCCAGCGGCAAACAACTGCTTCTCACCCTGGATATCCGCATGCCGAAAAGCGGTGGAAACCGCCAGTTTGAAAATTGTGCGGAAATCTACGTTCCCGACGTGACGGACAACACGGAACTGGCCCGAGAGGAAGTCCGCCTGATCCAGCGCGCCCTCGATCATTTGGGGTTCAATCCAGGTCCTATCGACGGGAAAATCGGAAACAAGACGCGTAGCGCCGCGTCCAAAGCCCGCGCTTCACTCGGACTGGAAGGTGGGGTGGAGATAGACCGCGCGCTCTTGGCGGCGCTGCTTGGCCAGCAGGAAACCGAAGCAGATGCAAATCCCGCCAACAACCGGGCTTGTGTGAGCGTGACGCTTCCGCAGTGCGGTCCCGGTTACAGTGTCGTGCGTGCAACCGGCGAGTGCGTTTGCGTTCCTCCGCGGGTTGAGCGCAACGGCGCCTGCATCCTCGTTCAGAAACCGCAGCCCGAGAAGCCGGTGGCGAAACCGCAGCCCCGCACGCCCCAGCCGAAAGCGCCGGCCCCGCGTCCCGTGCAACCAAAGCCGGCTCCTTTCGAGTGCATCGGTGGCGTACCGGTTGGCGGCATGTGTCTCTGTCCGCCGCGGTACCAGCCGGAACCGCTGGCAGGCAGGAATGGATTTAGATGTGTGCCTCAGCCGGTCGTGCAGCCGGCGCCACGGCCGGCGCCCCAACCGGTGCCAGTCCCGGCACCCCAACCGGCACCAAAGCCTGCGCCTCAACCTGTACCCGGCGATGTGTGTCCTCCCGGTCAGGTCTACAGTCATCAAGCAGGCGGCTGCATATCGAAACAGCAGCCCGCACCGCTCATGCGCGTCAATCCCTTGCTGCCCGGGCTGTTGCCGAATTACCAATTGGTGTTGCCGCCGCAACCGGTGCAGTAAGCGGTTGGTATGAAAGCAGGATCAGGGACTGCGTCAGCGGAAGCTTGGTTGAGTCTGGCAGGGTAGCGATTTGGTTTTGCGGGATGGAATGATGTAACTCCTTTCGAAAAGTAAAGGAGAACCGAGAGACTATTCCTCCGGGCATGATCTCTCATGTTCGGTTCCAGCCCCGCGCTCCGCAATGTGGAGGACCTGCTGCACGAACGGGTAATCCCCCGCAAATTAATTGGGGTTCAAAAGTAGAATTTTCTCGGTGACCTGCTCCCCCAAAATCATTTCCCGATTGTCCAAAGGTTCTTTGGAACCACCATCAACGCTGATAAACGTTTCGCAAAGGGGCGCGAATTTTCCGCCACCGTCGCGACCGACTGGGCATCAATCTAAATTCTGCAAAAGGGTCGCCCCTTGACGAGCTGAATAACCCCGACGAGATGAACAATGCCAATTCGCCGAGGTCCGCCGCACTTGAATAACCTTCGCCTCTTGGCAAACCCTGCTGCGGCTTGCCCGAGCCCTTTGTCGGAAGAGTAGCTAAGAACCATAAGCAGCAACGCTATCGGATACGATGAACACTGCCGCCGATGGCGATGGACAGGCCGACGAACCAAGCCTACGATGGCCTGATGTTCTCGCGGTTCGTCGCCATCCTTGCCATGCTTTCGATTGCTGTCGTCACGATGGTGACTTCGGCGCATGCCGCGCGGATGAATGCGGACTCGCACGGTGTCATTCACACCATCGAAATGATGCACGCTCATGGCAACAGCGATCGGCCCTGTGGCGAAATTGAGCCGTGCAACGCGGCAGGTTCCGAAATCTGCGCCTTTGTTTGCGCGGGCGTTTCGGTCTATCTGCTCTTGCCAGCCTGGGACACCGGTCCTGATGCCGAACCGGGCCGGCTAGACTTGCCGCCCGGGACAGCCCTCACGAGCCGCACTCCCGGCCTGAGCGAACCCCCACCCAAACTCACTCTCCTCTGATCTCGTCCGGGCCAGGCCCCGCGACGTCGCATCGGTTCTTTGCCAACGGGACTGAATGTCCCGAGGAGACGACCATGAATACCCCTTCACGCCGCGGCTTTCTCGCCGCAAGTGCGACGGCACGGGCTGCCGCCCCCTGCCCCGCCTTGGTTTTGCAGAGTCCGCGGCGATCAGCCTTCTGCGCTCGTGCCGGCACTGCGCAGGGGCCATACAGGCAAAACCGCCGGAACACCTAATGGTTGGAGAGCGTTATGATGAAGGGACCGAAATGATGAACGGAAGCGAAATGGGATACGGGATGGGCTTTGGCTGGCTCTTCGGTTTCCTCATCCTGGTGCTCGTGGTTTTGGCCATTGCAGCGCTGATCAAATATCTTCGGACATAAAGGGACGGAACTGGCGATGACCTATACGATCAATCGAATGATCTCCGGCGCGGGGATCGATGACATTGACACACGTACGCGTGCAGCCCTGGCGAACCATGGCTTCGGTGTGCTGACCGAGATTGACGTCAAGGCGACCATGAAGAAAAAGCTCGATGTCGAGATGCCGGGATATCGCATTCTCGGCGCCTGCAACCCAAAGATGGCGCATCAGGCGATCGGTATCGAGCCGCGAGTTGGCGCCATGCTGCCCTGCAACGTCATCCTGCGCGAGGTCGAGGGTGGTGTGGAAGTCAGTGCAATCGATCCGGTGGCGTCGATGCAGGCGATCGAGAACACTGATTTGACGGCCGTCGCCGGCCAGGTGCGCGATCTTCTGGCGAAAGCCGTAGAGGCGATCTGAATGACCCTTCGGACCGGCCTTCTCGTGGCGATGGCGATCCTCGGGATCGCCCTGCTCGGTACCTGGTTGTTCGCGCCATCAGCGTTCGCCGAGGCGCGTGGACTGATGGACGGTGAGCGGCTCGAGATGCTCGTCGCGCGCGCCGGGTTCTGGGGACCGGTTCTGATTGTCGTACTCATGACCATCGCGATCGTGGCCAGTCCGATCCCCATCGCGCTGGCGGCCGGGGCTGCCTATGGACATGTCTGGGGAACGGTTCAGGTCGTGATCGGCGCCGAGCTGGGGGCCCTAATCGCCTTCGGCCTTGCACGCGTTCTCGGGCACGATGTCTTGCGACACTGGTTCGGCCACCGGGTAGATGCAGGACTGCTCGGATCGCAAAACGCCTTGACCGCGACCGTCTTCGCGAGCCGCCTGATGCCGTTCGTCTCCTTCGACATGATCAGCTACGCGGCAGGACTGAGCAGCCTTCACGCCTGGCGTTTTGCGCTTGCGACACTGGCCGGCATAGTTCCGGCGAGCTTCCTGCTCGCCCATGTCGGCGGCGAGGCAGCGACGGGAGACTTCGGAGTGACGACATGGGCCGTTCTTGCCCTGGGTCTTGTGACTGGATTGCCGCTGTTGTGGGTGGCGACCCGACAAAAGCCTGAAAAGGAAGACTAATGTCGAATAATTGCCAGAAGACCAGCATCACGCTGCCGGATGCAGTCGCCACGGGAACCGGCGCTCTTGGCGTCCCAATCGCAGCCGGACTGCTCTGTCCGGTCACCGGCCTTGCGCTCCAACCTATGATCGCAGCGGCGGCCATGAGCTTGTCCTCTGTGTCGGCGATCTCCAACGCCCTGCGGCTCCCGGGGAGCAGAACCTGAGAACAGAATGCACTGGGTGTCCTGCACCCAAAAACCTCACAAATATCAAAAGGAATAACCAGATGACCAAGTTAAAAATGTCCCGCCGCGCTGTCCTGATTGGTGGCACGGCTTTGTTGGCGGCGCCGCCCCTGCAGGTACTGGCGCAAGCCGCCACACCGTCGATCCATGTGCTGAAGGACCCGGACTGCGGCTGTTGCTCGGCCTGGATTGAAATACTCGAGAATGAAAACTTCGCCGTCACGGTCGAACCGAGCGCCGGGGCAGAACTCATGCGCTACAAGCTCGCGAACGGCATCCCCGAAGAGATGGCCTCTTGCCATAGCGCACGCGTCAATGGCTACATGATCGAAGGCCATGTGCCCGTGGCCGACATTCGCCGTCTGCTGGATGAACGCCCTGACGCAGTCGGCCTGGCCGTGCCCGGCATGCCCTACGGATCGCCGGGGATGGGGCCTGAGAGCGAACGCGAAGCCTACGACGTGTTTTTGATCCGGCGCAACGGTGTAGCGGAACCCTTTTCAAGGTATGGAGCCTGATCCTCCACTACGAGCTTTTCGCTACCTCTTCCCGACGCCACCCGCACCTTTGCACTGGTGTCGGCGGCTAATTGCATTTGGCTGCAACAGCACTTGTTCCGGCACCATGGGTTTGTTGATCGGTGCGATCCGATCGCTCCGAGTAACAGAATTCAAGATGCCAAATCCGTTTGAGTGACCTTGCAGAGAATTTAAGAGTGCATTTGTTCATAATCTGGCCAATCTTCTCTGTCCTGATCCAGATCAATGCGGCAGGTGCACCGACATCCCATTTATAACTTGCCACAAGTCCTACGAAAGGAAAAGTACAGCATGCCGCAGAGACCTACATGGCAGCGTAGCGAGGGTTCGCGTCTTTCGACGTGGAGCTTGAGGCGCTGGCTGGTCCTGCTGCTTGTATTGACCTTTTCCGTGTCAGGTCTCGTTCATTTTCCGATGGGTGACCAATCCGCATCGGCGACGTCGCTTTCCCATGAGATTGCGTCAATGGATGAGGACGGGCCTGCGGAGCCTAATTGTCCCGGCGATGCCGATCAATTCCATGGCGCAAGCTGTTGCGCCGCCAGCGTCTGCTCCTTCGGCCTCCCGGTGACTTCATCCGCATCCATCGCCAGGGCGATGGTCGCCGGGCTTGGCGCAACGCCATCCGACGAGGTTCTCCTCGGCCGCGCGCCGTCGCCTCGTTTCCGTCCCCCGAGTCTCTTCGCGAACGTCTGAGCCCGCGCGCCTCTCCAGGTGCGTCGGCTGATCCGATCGGCCCTTGTCCGATCCGACCCTGTCACGTTCCCGAGAGAGTTTCGTTATGAACCATCCGTCACATTGCCGATCTATGGCATTCACAACCGCCGCAGCCATACCCGGCGCGGTTCCATCGCTGCTGTTTTCAATGTTCCTCCGTCAGGAGGCGCCAGCATCATGACGGATCATGATCAGTTACACGCTGAACCAAAGGCAGACGAACGTCGGCGACAGCCGTTCCTGAAAACACCATCGGGACTCGCGCTCTGCATATTTCTCGCCATTGCCGGGATATTTCTGCTTTTCGAACACAGGATCCACCTTCTGGGGGCATGGCCGCTCTTGTTCTTGCTGGTTTGCGGCGGCATGCACTTTTTCATGCATCGCGGTCACGGTGGACATGGCGGACACAAGGGTGGCGGCGATGAACAGTGATGCCCCCGCCTACGAACTGTGGTTTCTGGCCGCCTTGAACGCGGGCATCTTCATCCTTTTCGCATTCAGCTTCTTCAAGCCAACCACGGCGCGGGACTGGCGTTCGCTCGGGGCCTTCTCGGCCTTCATCGTTGCCTTGTTCGCGGAGATGTATGGCTTCCCGCTGACGCTATATCTGTTGGCAGGATGGGTTGGGAATAGCCTCCCGGCTCTCGATCCACTCTCACACGATGCAGGTCACCTTTGGCCAGCCATTTTCGGTTGGTCCATGAATCCTCACTGGTCGCCTTTCCACCTGCTGAGCTTCGTCTCTATCGGCGGCGGCTTCATGCTGATCGCCGCCGGCTGGCGGGTGCTGCACGATGCGCGAAACAGGGGAATTTTCGCAACGACCGGCCCATACGCACACCTTCGGCATCCCCAGTATGCCGGCCTTGCACTGATCGTGATCGGTTTCTTCCTGCAATGGCCAATGCTGGTCACAGGCCTGATGCTGCCGGTGCTGCTCGTCATGTATTGGCGCCTGGCCAAACGGGAGGAGCGCGAGGTGGAGGCAGCATTTGGTGATCGGTACCGCCGTAATGCCGGTTCAGTTCCGGCCTTGTTGCCGCGCCTCGCCTCTCTGCTCCGGCCGAGCAGGGGGTGATCGTGGCATCCAATCTTCCCTATCAACCTGGAGTACGACAAATGAAAACGCGAAATTTCCCCACCGCCCTGTTTGCCGGTTTGCTTCTGCTTGGGACAGTGACCTCGGTCGCAGCCCAAACCGCGGCGCCGGAGCAGGATCCTCACCACCCCGCGGAAACGCAGGCTGCATCGCCTTTGCCCGCGATGCCGGGTGACGCACCCGCCGCAGCCGCGCCAGCCGATGCCATGCCCGGGATGGGCATGATGACGCCGGAAATGATGCAGATGATGCAGCACATGATGGGTCAGGGTGGAATGCCTGGAATGATGGGTCCGGGCGGAATGCCCGGCATGATGCAGGCCATGGCCGGAGGTGGCGCAGGTGCGGGCATGATGGGTCAGATGCCGATGGCAGGCATGATGATGTGCCCGATGATGCGAGTGATGATGGGCGGTCAGGCGGGGATGGGCATGCCGGGCATGATGGGTAACCTGAGCGGCTTGTTCGGAGCGCCGCTTGGCGCAGCGGCGGAAATGACCGAGGACCGCGTTCGCGCCCTGCTGCAGCGGCAGCTCGACACCCTTGGCAACCCGCGTCTCAAGCTCGGCGGGATCGGCACGGCGAGTGACGGCAGCATCACAGCGGAGATCGTCACCGTGGACGGCTCGCTGGTTCAGAAGCTCGCCTTCAACCGCTATCCCGGTCTGTTCCGGCCGATAGTCAAGTAAACTGGTCGCAGATATGACGCTGTTGGCGTCGACGCAAGGAGAGCACGATGAAAACGAACGTACTGGAGGTAGGCGCCTTGCTGACGGCGTGGAGCCCGGACGAAGTGGCAAGGCGCATCGGCGAAGCCCCGGGCGTCGAAAGCGTGTCAGTGGATCACGCTGCGAAAAGCGCCACGATCGTCTACGACGGGGCCCGCATCGAGATTGCCGAGATCAAGTCGCTGGTGCGGCGGCTCGAGCGGGACGCCACCTCGCCCGCCGCTTCGACCGGAAACGACCACGAGGGCCACAAAGGTCATAAAGGTCACAATAGCCACGCAGTTGCGCAAGCGTCGTCAGACAAGGCAGGCCCCGCGTCCGGCCATTCAGGCCATGAGAGTCATGACAAGCACGAGGGCCATTCCCCCGCAATGTTCCGGGACCGCTTCTGGCTTTCGCTCGCTCTCACCGTGCCGGTCGTCATCTGGTCGGCCCATATTCAGGAGCTTCTCGGCTATCAAGCCCCGGCGTTTCCCGGATCGGACTGGGTCGGCCCGGTGCTGTCCACCGTAGTTTTCTTCTATGGCGGTCTGGTCTTCCTGCAGGGAGCGTGGCGCGAGTTGCGATCGCGGCTGCCGGGGATGATGACGCTCATCTCGCTCGCCATCACGGTTGCCTTCCTGTTCTCGTGGGTGGTTCAACTCGGTCTGATCGATGCGGACGCGCTCTGGTGGGAACTGGCAACACTGGTCACCATCATGCTGCTTGGCCACTGGATCGAGATGCGGTCCATCAATCAGGCCGAGGGCGCACTGAAGGAACTGGCGAAGCTGCTTCCGGACACGGCGACACGGGTCACCGATGCGGGCGAGGAGAAGGTCGCCGTCAGCGCCTTGCAGAACGGAGACCTCGTGCTGGTTCGACCGGGCGAGAGCGTTCCCGCGGACGGCGTGGTGCGAAAGGGCGAGAGCGACGTCAACGAGGCGATGATCACCGGCGAGTCGAGACCCGTGAAGAAGCACGAAGGCGACGAGGTGATCGCCGCCACGATCAACGGAGAGGGATCGCTGCGCGTCGAGGTCACCGGGACGGGAGAGAAAACTAAGCTCTCCGGCATCATGCGGCTCGTGGCCGATGCCCAGAAGTCAAAATCCCGGGCGCAGCACCTTGCCGATCGCGCGGCCCGGCTTCTGACCGTCGTGGCCATCGCCGCCGCCGCCATCACCATCGTGGTGTGGCAGTCGCTGGGGGCGCCGATCGATTTCTCGGTGGTGCGGATGGTGACGGTGCTGGTGATCGCCTGCCCGCACGCGCTGGGTCTGGCCGTGCCGCTGGTGGTGGCCATCTCCACGACGCTGGGCGCCCGCAACGGGCTTCTGGTGCGCGACCGCCGCGGGCTCGAGGAAGCCCGCAATCTCGACACGGTGATCTTCGACAAGACCGGAACGCTGACGCTCGGCGAGTTCCGGGTGGTGGCCATGTCCGTGGTGGAAGGCGTGACCGAAGACGAAGCGCTTCGCATCGCGTCCGGCATCGAATCCGAGTCCGAGCATCCGATTGCCCGCGGCATCGTCAGGACAGCGGAAGACAAGGGCATCGATATTCCTGCGGCTGACGGCTTCCGCGCCATCACCGGCAAGGGCGTGGCGGCCAGCATCGAGGGCGCCGAGTACCACATGGGTGGCCCGGCGCTGCTCAAGGCCGAAAAAGTCGAGGTGCCGCCGGCCTTGCTGGAAGCGGCCGGTGCTGCGGCAGACCGCGGGCAAGCGGCGATCTATCTCGTTCGCCAAGGCAAGGCGCTCGCCGTTTACGCCGTGGCGGACGCGATCCGCGAAGAGAGCCGCGAAGCCATTGCGGCGCTGCATGAACGCGGGATCGAGGTCGCCATGCTGACCGGCGATGCGCAGGCCGTGGCCGATGCCGTCGCCAGGGAACTCGGCATCGACACCGTGTTTGCGGAAGTGCTGCCCGAGGACAAGGCTTCGAAGGTCCGCGAGCTTCAGGCCCAGGGCAAGAAAGTCGCCATGATCGGCGACGGCGTGAACGACGCCCCGGCGCTGGCTACCGCCGACATCGGGATCGCCATCGGCGCGGGCGCCGACGTCGCCGTCGAGGCCGGGCACATCGTGCTGGTCAGATCCGATCCCCGTGACATCCCGCGGATCATCACCCTGAGCCGGGCCACATACCGGAAGATGGTGCAGAATCTCTGGTGGGCAGCGGGCTATAACATCTTCGCCATACCCCTTGCCGCCGGCGTTCTCGAGCCGTGGGGCATCCTGCTCACGCCCGCTGTGGGCGCGATACTCATGTCGGCGAGCACGGTCGTCGTGGCGATCAACGCGCAACTGTTGAAGCGGGTCAAACTATGAACCAACTGCAGTCCCATTCGTACCGCCGAGGCTGTTTTGCCAATGTTGTCCGGCATCGCGGTCGGCCAGAATGCACAATGCGAGGAGCAAGCACACGAACAAGCCGCTTTCGTCGGACCTCATCGAGACGATGGACCCCTATTGGCGCGCAGCCAACTATCTCTCCGTTGGCCAGATCCATCTGTATGAGAATCCCTTGCTCAAAATTCCTTTGAGTCTTGAGCACGTCAAGCCACGACTGCTCGGCCACTGGGGCGCCACGCCGGGGTTGAACTTCATCTATGTCCACTTGAACCGCGTCATCAAAAAGCCAGGCCTGAAAATGTTGTATGTCACCGGCCCCGCGCATGGCGGCCCGGGTCTCGTGGCCAATACCTATCTCGAGGGCAGCTACAGCGAGCTCTACCCGGACATCTCGCAGGACGAAGTGGGGATGAAAAAGCTGTTCACGCAGTTTTCATTTCCCGGCGGCATTCCCAGCCACGTGACGGCGGAGATACCGGGCTCCATCAATGAAGGCGGTGAACTCGGCTACAGCCTGTCCCATGACTGCGGCGCTGCCTTCGACAATCCCGACCTCCTGGTCGCCTGCGCCGTGGGCGACCAGGAGGCGGAAACCGGTCCACTCGCCACCAGCTGGCATTCGAACAAATTTCTCAATCCGGTGCACGACGGCGCGGTCCTGCCGATCCCGCATCTGAACGGCGACAAGATAGCAGGCCCCACCGTGCCTGCCCGCATTCCCCGTAACGAGCTTGAATCGCTGTTCCGCGGCTACGGCTACACGCTTCACTTTGTCGAGGGCGACGATCCGATGGAGATGCATCAGCGCATGGCTGAGACGCTCGATACCGTGATCGAAAGCATCCGCCACATCCAGCAAGATGCCCGCGCCAACGGATTCAAGAAGCGTCCGCACTTGCCCATGATTATCCTGCGCTCGCCGAAGGGCTGGACGGGGCCGAATGACGTAGACGGCCAACAGACGGAGAGACCATATCGCTCGCACCAGGTTCCAATGGGCGACATGAGCCACCCGGGCCACGTGAAGACTTTGGAAGAGTGGTTGGAAAGCCACCGCCCGCGCGAACGGTTTGATGAGACCGGCAGGCTTCGGCCCGAAATCGCGGACCTGGCCCCACGCGGCACGCGGCGAATGGGCGCCAACCCGCACGCCGATGGCGGTCTCTCTTCTGAACATACTCGGGTTGGGTTCGCCAACCCATCCGCTGGCTGCGGAGAGCTACCTGGAGTGGACCTCGACTTACCAATGGAAGGACATATACGGCTCCGAATTCATCTATGGCGGCCCGCTCTTCATCCACCAGTAATCGCATATCTGGATAGACTTCCGCGGAATCCAGGATGCGTTCATGCGAGACAAATGCATCGACTATTTCGAGAACACCCGCCGCGCCACCTATGTCCAGCGAGAATACGCGATCCGCAATCCGCTCGAATTTGCGGGCTACGGAGAGAACTTCCGGGGCCTGACCGCGAGCGACGGGCTGGACGACGCGACGCGTCAACGGCATCGAGCGCAACTTCTTTGACTATTCCGCCCGCGGGGCGCCGTTCGGTCCTGACGACGGAACGGTCGCACCGTGGGCCGTGGTGGCGTCGTTGCCGTTCGCACCGGACGTCGCCCTATCATTTCGGGATCAACCTCGGACCCGTGGTGCTGATGTGCGAGAATTACCGAACGGATCTGCTTTGGCGCCTTATGCGCGCATGCCCCTACGTGGTTCACAGGGCTGAGGCGCGCGGGATTCAAGGGTGGTTGGCTGTGACGCTGCGGAGTATAGCAATTGATGAAGGCGGGATCGATCGTCGGCGGAGCATAAGAATATGTCGGCAACTGGCCAAGACCACCATCGCGCTGTGCGCGGCAGCGGCGGGCAGACGGTGCGGTCATCATCAAAGCCTGTTCGGAACTGCAATGCTTCGACAAGCCGCACTGATGACCAACTTCAGCGACCACGTAGGAACCGAAACATGCAGCTGATCCTTCCCTCACCCGGCAACGAAACTCTCGCTGGCCACCTTGCAGAAGCGGGGTTCTCCTGGCCGGGCTGGCCGCCGTGCTTGCTTTCAGAATCCACTCCTAGACAGCCCGTCACGGGTTCCCCTGCCTGTCTGGCCTGCCTTCATCCGCTCCATCCGAATGACATCGCTTCAACGGAAGGCGCGGACATGAAACTCGTTCAACCCAACGCGCGACCTGAGGAACACCATGGTTAATCTCACATCCCTCGGTGGTGCCGGCACTGTCACCGGTTCAAAACATCTGCTTACCCATAACGGCAAGCGTATTCTGATCGACTGCGGATTGTTCCAGGGCCTGAAGAACCTGCGCGAGCTGAACTGGGCGCCTTTGCCGATCAAGCCTTCAAGCATCGACGCCGTCGTTCTCACACATGCGCATCTCGATCACTCCGGCTATTTGCCGAAACTGGTGAAGGACGGCTTCCGCGGAAACATCTTCGCAACGGATGCGACCCGCGATGTGGCAGAGCTTATCCTGAAGGACAGCGGTCACCTCCAGGAGAAAGATGCCGAATACGCCAACCGGAAGGGCTTCTCCAAGCACAAGCCTGCCCTGCCGCTCTACGGCATTCACGATGCGGAGCGCACGCTCGAACGCTTCTCGTCCGTTCCTTTCGGCAAACCGATCCAGCTTCCCGGCGGGGCGACGCTGATGTTCAGACATGCCGGCCATATCCTGGGTGCCGCCACTGCCGATATCCACTGGGGCGGCAAGCGTATAGCCTTTTCGGGAGATTTGGGCCGCTACGGCGATCCAATGATGCATGATCCGGAGTCGGTCTCCGAGGCTGACTACATCGTCATTGAATCCACCTATGGCAACCGCACCCATGAGCAAAGCGATCCAACCGAGATGTTGGGTTCAGTCATCGAGCGGACGATCCAGCGCGGCGGGACAGTGGTCATTCCGGCCTTCGCCGTTGGCCGGGCACAGTCGCTACTTTATCATCTGTGGAAGTTGAGATCCTCGGGGCGGCTCTCACCCATTCCAATCTACCTCGACAGCCCAATGGCGATCAGTGCGACGGATTTGCTCCACGCCCATCGCAACGATCATCGGCTCTCGCCGGAAGATTGCGAATCCGTCTGCGGTATCGCCACCTACACAAGAGACGTCGAAGCGTCCAAGGAAATTACCACGAGCTCCTTTCCGAAGGTTGTGATTTCAGCCAGCGGCATGGCGACCGGCGGTCGGGTTCTCCACCATCTCAAGGCCTTTGCACCTGATCGAAAAAACACCATCCTGTTCTCCGGCTTCCAGGCTGCCGGTACTCGTGGACGGGCGATGCTGCAAGGCGCCAGCGAGATCAAGATTCACGGAAAGTGGATACCGGTTGCGGCAGAGGTCGCCGATCTCCCCGCGCTTTCGGCGCATGCCGACTCTGATGAATTGATGCGGTGGCTTTCCGGCTTCCGTCACGCGCCGGAGCGCATCTTCATCGTTCATGGCGAGGCGGACGCCGCCGAAGCGCTGCGCGTTCGCATCGGCAAGGAGCTCGAATGGGATGCGACGGTTCCGCGCCAGGATCAGGCGTTCGACCTATGATCCCGGTCGGTACGCAAATACCCGCTCCAGCGACGCTTCGCGCAAAACGCCTTCAACTGCACACACAAGATCAGGCAGTGGTCATCATGCGGACGGACTGCCATGTCTGCCGATCGGAAGGCCTGGCTGCCAGATCGCAAGTGCTGGTGTCAAGCAACGGCCGGCAGGTACAGGCAACGCTATTCCAGATCGAAGGAGACAGTCTGCTTGCCATCGATCAGATTGCGTTGACCGAAACCGCGTGGCAGATCTTGCGCATTGAAGAGGGCGCGGCGGTCACGGTCACGCATGCACCATCACTGGAATCCCTTGCGAGTGTCCGGCGTCGGATCTACGGGAGTAGGCTCGATGCGCACGCCCTGGGATCGATCGTCAAGGACGTCGCCGCACGCCGTTATACCGATGTTCATCTCGCGGCCTTCCTGACGGCGAGCGCCGCACTTCCGCTAGACGAGCAAGAGACCACGGATCTTACCAGCGCCATGGTCGATGTTGGCGAGCGCTTGCGATGGGATTCACCGATTGTGGTCGACAAGCATTGTATCGGCGGACTCCCCGGCAACCGCACCACCCCGATCGTCGTCGCAATCGTTGCGGCCCACGGCCTGGTCATCCCGAAGACTTCGTCGCGGGCGATCACCTCTCCGGCAGGCACCGTGGATGCCATGGAGACACTCGCGCCGGTTGACCTCGATATCGCGACGCTTCGAAACGTGGTCGAAGCCGAAGGTGGCTGCGTTGCATGGGGTGGGGCAATGCATCTGAGCCCGGCTGACGACATTTTCGTCCGCATAGAGCGCGAACTTGATGTCGATACCGAAGGCCAACTCATCGCGTCCGTTCTGTCCAAGAAGATCGCCGCCGGTTCGACTCACGTCGTGATCGACATTCCGGTCGGACCTACCGCCAAGGTCCGCAGCGAGGCTGCAGCGCGCCACCTTGCCGAACGGATCAGCGCCGTCGCGGCGCGCTTCGACTTGTCGGCGACATGCCTTCTCACCGACGGATCGCAACCGGTCGGTCGCGGAATTGGCCCTGCCCTGGAGGCGCTCGATGTCCTCGCGGTTCTCCGTGATGCGCCCGATGCACCGGATGACCTGCGCCGCCGCGCAGCGGCGTTGGCAGGCGCAGCGCTGGAAATTGGAGGGAAAGCAGCACGGGGGGAAGGATCCGCTGCCGCACTGGATACCATTGCCGACGGTCGGGCCTGGAAAAAGTTCCAGGCCATATGCGAGGCGCAGGGAGGGATGCGTACGCCACCCAAGGCGTCCTGTGTTCATCCGTTGATCGCGCCGCGCGCTGGGCGAATTGTTTCGATCAACAACCGCAAACTCTCGAGGCTCGCCAAGCTCGCCGGCGCACCGGAAGCCAAAGCGGCGGGCGTCTTCATGCATGTGTACCTCGGGCAGGAGATTGACCAAGGCCAGGTAATGCTCGACATCCACGCCGAGTCCGCGGGCGAACTGGCCTATGCCTTGGAATACGCGCGACGAAGTCCCGACATCATCGAAGTCGAGCTTTCGTCGTGATGGCTTATTCCGAGCTCGGATGGCTGACCGTGCAAGATCGACGGTAGGATATCGGCAGCCAGGCAGAAAACACCCGGTAGTTGACCGAAACCGCGTGGTCCAGCGTTTTTTTTCTATCAGCCAAAGGCCCAAACGGGGTTCGGTTCATCCTGCAGCCGCCCCAAGCGAAGGCTGCCGCCATCGAACCAAGAAGAAAGCCGCCAGCTCCGATGATCGCAAGCGCCCTGCCCGTCTTGCCATCGGGCGAGTCCCTGATCGCGCACATGGCTCTGGGCCCGGGTCTGGTTCACCGCCCGCCCAGGCCGGACGAAGTGCCGGGTATCTACCCGCCTATCGACGACTAATTATTCGATTGCCACAAGAATGTGCAGGTACCCCAATGCATACCGGTGCCCAGCTGTCACAGACCGATGTGAATAATGTCGCGACCACCCTCCAAATCCACCTCGA
>NZ_JACIYP010000106.1 GCF_014359905.1 Hoeflea sp.
TTTTCTCAAGAAGAAACGCCGGGGATTTCTCCCCGGCGTTCGATGGTGATCAGGCCCAGGTTCGGGCTTGAAGCGCTGCTGCTTAACGGAACAGCGACAGGATGTTCTGCGAGCTCGAGTTGGCGATCGACAGCGCCTGGATGCCCAGCTGCTGCTGGGTCTGCAGGGCCTTCAACCGTGTCGACTCCTCGTTCATGTCCGCATCCACCAGGCGGCCAACACCCTTGTCGATGGAATCCATCAGGTTGGACACGAAGTCGTCCTGCATCGAGATACGCTTGTTGACCGCGCCGAGGTTGGAAGCGGCATCCGTCATCTGGCTCAGGATCGAGTCGACAACACGGATCATGTCGTCAACCTGGGCGTCCGAGGTGGTGGCGGTCAGGGCAATCGCGGTGCCTGAACCAGCAGTCGTGGCGGTGCCATCGCTGTCAATCAGGTAGTAGTTGGCCACGGTGCCGGTTGCAGTGGGATTAAGCGCATCGGCGTCGATATCCTTGGTCAGGATGCCGAGGCTTTCATCGCCCGCGCCGATCAGCGTGGTCGAGCTGACATTCACGGAGAGTGTGGTGAGCGAGACCAGGCCAGCGGCGTCACGGTTGAAGCCGCCGACGATTTCCTTGTCGCCAGCTGCAGCAGTCCCGGTGTTGTTGAGCCAGTTTTCACCGGAGAACGATGCCGATTCCGAAATCGAAACGAGCTGGTTCTTGAGTTCGGTGAGTTCCTTGTCGATCTTGGTCTTGTCGACGCCAGGTTCGCGGGCCGCAACCAGCTTGGCCTTGATTTCGGAAACCACTTCGATGGAAGCTTCCATGCCGGTGTAGGCGACGTCGACTTTCGCGGCGCCGAGGCCGAGAGCGTCGGACACGGTGCTCATGGCTTTGTTGTCTGACCGCATGGTGGTCGCAATCGACCAATAGGCGGAGTTGTCGGCCGCACTTTCAACCTTGTAGCCCGAAGAAATACGGCCCTGCGTGGATTCCATGTCGGAGTTGATCGAACGAAGTGTCTGCAATGCAGCCATTGCGGATGCATTTGTCATGATGCTTGTCATGGGGTTGTCCCTTGTTATTACGAGATACTTGAGAGGGACATACCGGGCTTATTGCTTTACCGGTCACGGCAGATCGGCATCATGCCTGTTGGAGCCCGATTGCTTCACGAAAGGGCTCCTTCCTGTCGTGCTGGCAACATAATCACAGTTCGGGCTTTCGAAGTGATTAATCGAATGCCAGATTAGCGAGTAATTTCAATATGGTTAACTGTGTGTAAAGGTTTTCTGGGATGGTGCGCCCGCGTAACCCGCTGCAGGTGTGACGGCATCTGTCGACGCCGCCTTGCGGGATTCAGACGAAAGAGCGGACCAGACTGCCCACCAGCAGGTTCCAACCGTCGATCAGAACAAAGAACAGGATCTTGAACGGCAACGATATTGCGGTCGGCGGCAGCATCATCATGCCCATCGACATGGTGATGGTGGCAACGACGAGGTCAATCACCAGAAACGGCAGAACGACGAGAAAGCCGATTTCGAAGCCGCGCCGGATCTCGGAAATCATGAATGCCGGAACCAGCACCCGCAAGTCGATCTTGCCTTCGGTTTCGGTGGTCTGACCGCGTTCGGCGGCAATATCAATGAACAGCGCCAGGTCCTTGGGCCGGGTATTGGCCAGCATGAACTCCCGGAACGGATCGGCGATCAGCGGAATCGCCTCCGCCTCGGTAATCTGGTTCTCCAGCAGCGGATTGATGCCGCTGTCCCAGGCCCGGTCAAAGGTGGGAGCCATGACATAGAAGGTCATGAACAGGGCCAGGCTCACCAGGATCATGTTGGCCGGGGTGGTCGCCAGTCCCATGCCGGAGCGAAGGATCGCGAAGGCGATGATGAACCGGGGAAAACTGGTCACCATGATCAGGATGCCGGGGGCCACCGAAAGCACGGTGAGAAGACCGAAGGTGCGGATGATCCAGCTCGCGACCGAGCCGTCCACCGGAAGCTCCAGCAAACCCGGGTCTATCGCCTGTCCGTGGGCCGCCGTTGCAATGACCATCATGGCTGCAAAGGCCGGGATAAATCGAATCATTCGATCACAAAGGTCCTCAAAAGGAGATCGTTGACGCGGCCTTCGGACCGCAATTTCACACGTTCACGCAAATCTTCACGCAGATACTGAAAGCCACGCGGCCCCTCGATCTGCTGAAGAGACACGGTTCGCAAATAGGCCAGTATGTCCTGATGGATCTGATCGGCGAGCACATTGTCCGGGTTGCCCGAAAACACCAGCGACACCTCGATTCGAATCCAGTTGTCGGATGGGTATGACAGATTCGTCATGATCGGCTCAAGCGGAACAAGGTTTTCCCGGGTTATGATCGCGTTTTCGCCCTTGGTTTCGCCTTCGGCGCCCGCCTCGGCCGCGGCGGCGGTCTCTTCCGGCTGATCCACCTGCGGCGCAAGGATGCCGCCCAGCATCCAGCCGCCGCCCGCCGCGACAAGGCTGAGAACCAGCACGATCGCGATGGTGACGATCAGGCCGGACTTGTTTTTGCCTTTTCCCTCGTTGTCATTGTCGTCAGCCATGGCTCAGCTCGTCAGATCGGGGAATAGATGTCGACGAACTGCTGTCCGACCGGCGGCTGCTGGACTTCCGTCAGCCTCCCGCGACCGCCATAGGAGACCCGCGCTTCCGCGATCTTGTCATAGGCGACCGTATTGGTGTGATCGACGTCGAGCGGCCTGACGATGCCCGCGACATTGAGAATGCGCAGTTCGTGATTGACCCGGACCTCCTGGCTGCCGCTGATGACCAGATTGCCATTGGGCAGGATTCCGGTCACGACCGCGGCAATGCGCAGATCGAGTTTTTCGGAGCGCGCGGTCGTGCCCTGTCCTTTGGTCGAGGTATCCGAACCGTAATTGATATCGCCTGCGCCAACGGCGCCGATGGTCGGAATGTTCACGCCGACATTGATCCCGCTCGAATTGGTGCGGCTGCGGTCTGTCTCGTTGTCGAAACTTGCCTTGTCGTTGATTGCCAGATCGACCGTGAGAATATCGCCGATACTCATGGCGCGGGCGTCCTGGAACAGTTTCGAGCTTCGGTCGTCCCAAAGCGAAAAACTGCCCGAGCGCTGGGGCGGCTGTTTCGGATAGGCAGCCATCTGCGGGGTTTCGCCATAGGCGAGACCGGATCCGACGGGGCTCATCGAAGGGGCCCTGCCGATTTCCTTGAAGGTCTGCGAGCCGCATCCGGCAAGGGACAGGGCGAGAGCGGTTAAGGCGATAGCCCTTATCATGACGGATCCTCGGGTTGGTCGGACGCTGCGGCGCTGGCAATGATGCCCGTCAGGCCGGCGGCCTTTGTGGAATCCATCTCGTTGAGGATGGCGCTTGCAAGCCGCGGCGTGAGTTTCATGATGATTGCCGCCGCGATTTCGGGCCGGAGGATCTCCAGCTGCTGGGCGGCCGCGTCCGAATTCATGTTCTTGTAGATTTCGACCAGCTGGGTTTCGGCGACGCGTATGAAGTCCTCGCGCTTTTTCAGCCACTCCCGGTACTGGACCGACCGTTCTTCGAGTTGCCTGATGCGCTCGTCGACACCGGCCTGCAATTCGTCCAGCTCTTTTTTCTGAATGAGATAGCGCTGGTCCCGCGCAGCATCGGCGATGTTGCCGCAAAACGCACGGATTTCGTCCTCCATCGTCGGGGGCGGCGCCTGCTGCGCCAGCGCTCCGGGCGCAAGGAGGGCGAGGGCAAGGACCGCCACGGGGCCGAGGTTACGCAATGCTCTGGTGAGGATCCTGTGCGGGGTGATGATCATTGCAGCACCAGTTCCGCATGCAGCGCGCCGGCCGACTTGATGCCCTGCAGGATGGCGATGATGCCGTCCGGCTTGACGCCGATCGAATTCAAACCGGCGACAAGCGTGCGCAGATCCGGCCCGTCGATGATGGCGACCTGGCCGCCGTCGACGCCCGCGGTGATGTCGGTGAGAGGCTCGACCGCCGTCACGCCGTCGGAAAACGGGGCCGGCTGCACGATTGTCGGCGTTTCGTTGATCTGCACCGTCAGGGTTCCATGGGTGACGGCAACCCGCGACACCCGCACATCATTGCCGATGACGATGGTTCCGGTCCGCTCGTTGATGACGACCCGGGCCGGCGTGTCGGTTTCCACGACCAGGCCCTCGAGCTCCGCCGTCAGCCGCGCAAGGTCAGCATTGGCGGGCTTGCGGACCCCGACGGTGGTGGAATCGCGGGCTTCGGCGATCGGGCTGCCGTAGCGCGCCTGCGAATAGGCGTTGATCACATCGGCAATGCCGACCGCGGTGGAAAAATCCGGATTGCGCAGCTGATAGACAAGGCCATCCACCCCCTTGAAGGTCGCCGGGATTTCGCGTTCGATGATCGCGCCGCCGGGCAACCGGCCCGCCGTGGCGATACCCTGCTGCAAGGTGGCCGCATCGCCCTGGGCGGTGACGGCTGAGACGACAACCGAGCCTTGCGCAACGGCGTAGATCTGGCCGTCGGCACCTGACATCGAGGTCATGACCAGCGTTCCGCCGCGCAACGAGGTTGCATCGCCGAGCGAGGAGACCGTCACATCAATGCGCGAGCCACGGCTGGCGAAGGGCGGCAGGTTCGCGGTCACGATCACGGCTGCGACATTGTTGGCGCGCGATGCGCCGCCTTCGGTGGAAATGCCAAGATTCTGCAGCATGGCGCGCAGCGATTGCTCGGTGAAGGGCGAATTGCGCAGGCCATCTCCGGTGCCCTGCAATCCGACGACCAGACCATAGCCGATCAACTGGTTGTCACGCGCAGCCTGCAGTGTGGCGATATCCTTGATCCGGGAGGCCGCTTCTGCGGACCCGACAAATCCCTGCCCCGGAGCTGCGCGATCGAGACCGGATCCGGCAAGGCATGACAGGGCGATCCAGACGCCGGCGATCTTTGCAAGCTTGCGGATCATTTCGCCGCCACCCGAACACTGCCATCATCCATGACGGTCCCGGAGATCACCACTCCGGATTCGATGTTGCGGACGGGAATGAAATCGCCGATGGCGCCGTTCTGCAGCGGAGTGCCCACAGCGGTGATGGTCAGGCCGCCGCCGCTGAAGACCAGCGTGACCGATTTGCCGCGCTCCGCCGCCCAGGCATCGCGCAACGCGCCCACCGGAATGATCCGCCCGGGCAAAAGGGTGCGGGTGGTGATCTTGCCCAGAACGTCATCGGTGATTTCGGCATAGCCGGCGCGAAGGTTCGGATTTGTGACCACGACCTCGCGAACCAGGTTGGCGAGCAGTTCCTCGCCTGGATAGATGGTTCGTTGCGGCACCACGGCAGTGCCCTGCCCGGCCTGCGCCGGAGCGAGCGCACCGATCAGGCACGCCAAAACGACAGCTGCGTGACGGAGCCTGGGCAAAGCCGATATCTGGCGAAACGTCATGTTTGCCTTGTCCTTCGTTACCTGAGGTTCTTGGAGACGACAGAGGCCATTTCATCGGCCGCCTGGATGATCTTGGAATTCATCTCGTAAGCCCGCTGCGCCGAAATCAGGTCTGTGATCTCCTTGACCGGATCGACATTGGAAGCTTCCAGGTAGCCTTGCTGAATGCTGGCAAATCCCGGGTCGTTCGGAATGCCGACGATGGCCGGGCCCGAGGCCGGTGTCTCGCGGAAGAGATTGTCGCCAAGCGGTTCAAGTCCGGCCTCGTTGACGAAATTGGCCAGCGTCAGCTGTCCGAGATCCTGCATTTCAGGATCATTGCCGATGCGGGCGAAGATCTGGCCCGAGACGGATATGACAACTTCGCTGGTGTCTTCGGGAAACGCGATGCCGGGGACGACCGTGTAGCCATCGATGGTGACAAGCTGGCCCTCAGCATTGGTGTTGAACGCGCCGGCCCTGGTGTATTGGGTCTCCCCGTCGGGCTTTTCGATCTGGAACCAGCCGCGACCGACGAGAGCCATATCGAGCTTGTTCGACGTGCCCACCAGGCTTCCCTGAATGTGCAGATTGCGCACGGCGGAGGTCTGCACGCCGAGTCCGATATGCGCACCTTCCGGCACAATCGCCTGGTTGGAGGCATTGGCGACGCCGGCGTTGCGCTCGACCTGATACAGAAGGTCGGAAAATTCGGCGCGGGCGCGCTTGAACCCGGTGGTGTTGATGTTCGCCACGTTGTTGGCGATCACTTCAAGATTGAGCTGCTGGGCATTCATGCCGGTTGCTGCGATGGCCAAAGCCTTCATGGCGTATTCCTCAGATTTGCATGCGGGCGATTTCGAGATAGGCGGTGACCAGCTTGTCGCGGATCGCGACCGCGGTCTGAAGCGATTGCTCGGCGGTCATGATAGCGTCGACGACGTCGCGTGTTGGCACTTCGCCGCGAACGGCGGCAAAGGACTGCCCCTCGGCGACTTTCAGATTGTCCACCACGCCTTCGCCCATGGACTGCATGACATCGGCGAAAGAACCCGGGGACGTCATGCCTGCCTTTTCCGCCATCTGCGGCATGGAAGCGGCATTCGCCATTTCGGTCTCGCCCGTGCCCGCCAGGCGGGAAAGTGCCGACGCTGCGCTGATCATGTCAATCATTGGCCGGCCCTCAAGAGATCGATCGTCATCGAAACCAGTTCCCGGGTCTGCTTGACGGTCTGAAGATTTGCTTCGTAGGACCGGTTGGCCTCACGCATGTCGGCGAGTTCGATCAGCATGTTGACATTGGGCCGCTTGACCATGCCCTTCTCGTCCGCTGCGGGGTTTCCCGGATCATATTCAATGGTAAACTCGCTCGGATCGACGTCGATCCGGGAGACCTTGGCGGTGGAGGCGCCCAGCGAGCGGTCGAGCTCCCAGGAAAAGCTGATGGTCTTGCGGCGATAGGCGTCGGCGCCGGGCGTGTCGCCGGTGGACTGGGAGTTGGCCAGGTTTTCCGACAGAATGCGCATGCGGGTTTCCTGGACATCCAGGCCCGAGGAGGCGATGCGCGAGGCCAGCGAAAGCGGATCGATAACCATCAGCGCCTCACCGTCAGAAGCATCATCCGGTGAAAGGCTTTCACCATGCCGGTGTTGAGCTCGTACATGCGTTTGATTTCCCCTGTCTTGCTCATTTCATCAGGCAGATTGACGGAATTCCCCGACGGCTGGACTTCAACATCCTGGCTGTCGCGGCTGCTGACCGCCCCGCGCATCGGATCTTCCCTGATATGGCCAGGATGGGTCGCGGCCATCCGCGTCCCGGTTTCCTTGAGCACTGCCTCGAAGGCGGCGACTTCGCGCGTCGCGTATCCGGGCGTGTTGGCATTGGCTATGTTGCCGGCGACGACGCTCTGGCGCACTGTGAGCCAGTGCGCTTGCTTGGAGGTCAGTTCGAAAAGCTGGATCGGCTGCATGACATGTCTCCGTCCTGTGCACATCCGCAAACTATGCGGTTAATCTTGTGCGTGCCTTGCGAGCGGCGGACGACGAGGGGATTTCATCCGGCGCCGTCGCGGGCTTGCCGGACGGGCCTGTTCAGCGCGTGATGACTTCGCCGTTCGAGGTCACGATCACCCATTTTCCATCGCGCTGCTCAAGCGTGGCGAGGCGGGAATTGTCGGGCAGGACCGAGCCTATGCGGACAACATACATGCCCGACTTGTCCTCGATGAGCGCACGGCCATTGGCGACATGCAACAGCCGGTACTGCGGCTTGCCGGGGAAGGACTGATTGGGATTCTCAGTCAACGCCATGGAGGCGCCACTGGCCTGATCATCGGATTCTGGAACGGTGGCGGTGATGATCGGGTCAAAGGCCGAGGCCGGCGCCGATCCATCGTCCTCGTCGGGAATGGCAAGCGGGGAGACAGAGACCACCGCGCGGGCCGGAGTTTCCGGCAAATCCCGCGTCTCGGTGTAGCCCATCGGAGCAATCCCGAAGCTCTCCTGATGGAAAAAGACATACCATGGGAAAAACGCCGCCGCCGTGGCCAGCAGGAAGCCCGCCACCGCGAACACGCGATCGCCGGACCGCTTGGGTTTGGCAACGGGACCGGGCGCTTCGTCGTCATCGAGATCAATCGTATCCGTCACGGTCTTGTCCTTTCCTTGGCGGGCGCGGAGGCAATGCCGGCCGCGGCCTTCATGGCTTCAGCCAGTTCGGCGAAGGCGTCGATACTTGGCTTTTGTTCAGGTGTCTGGCGCAATGTCTCGTAAATCACCGGCGCCTGCTTGATCGCCATGTCGAGCTCGGCATCCGATCCCGCCCGGTATCCGCCGATCAACCGCAGATCCCGGGTTTCCTCGTAGCGATGGATCAGGGCCTTGAGGCGCATCACCAGTTTTTCCTCATCTCCGCGCCAGGCCTTTCGGGCCAGGCGCGAGATCGAGGTCAAGGGATTGACCGGTGGGTAACGCCCCTCGTCGGCCAGCGCCCGGTCGAGCACGAGGTGCCCATCGAGAATGCCTCTGGCTGAATCGGCAACGGGATCATTGTGATTGTCGCCATCAACCAGGATCGAGACAATCGCGGTAATCGAGCCCGACCCTTCCGCGCCGGGACCGGCGCGTTCGAGCAGACCCGGCAAAGCCGTGAATACCGATGCGGGATAGCCCCGCGCAACCGGGGGCTCGCCCGCCGCCATGCCGATCTCGCGAAGCGCATGGGCGAAACGCGTCAGGCTGTCGACGATCAGAAGCACGTTTTCGCCTGCATCGCGGAAATGCTCGGCGATGGCCATCGCCGTCAGCGGCGCCAGTTTGCGCTGCATGGGGCTTTCGTCACTGGTGGCGACCACCGCGACGGTCTTGCTCATGTTCGGGCCGAGCGTATCCTCGATAAACTCGCGGACTTCTCGGCCGCGCTCGCCGACCAAGGCGACCACCGCCCGGTCGAAATCGGCGGACTTGGCGAACATCGACAGCAAGGTGGATTTTCCGACACCCGATCCGGCAAAGATGTCGAGCCGCTGGCCCTGGCAGATGGGCGTGAAAACATCAACGACACGGATGCCGGTGCGCAACGGGGTATTGACCCTCTGGCGCAGCATCGAGGCGGGCGGCGCGCCGGTGACCGGGCGCGAGACCGGGCCTTGCGGCAGGGCTCCAAGCCCGTCCACCGGTTCGCCGAGCGAGTTGATCGTGCGACCGCACCATGCCTTGTCCGGCGAGATGCGGAACGCGCCGCGGCGCCAGACGCGTTCGCCGATACCGGCTTGCGACGCGCCATCCACCGGGCAGGCTACGACCTCCTCCGGCCCTAGGCTCACCACCTCGGCCAGCTTGACCGCATCGCCGTGACGAAAGGCTACAAGCTCGCCGATCCGGACATGGCGTGACAATCCGGAGATGACACAGCGACCGGGTGCGACGGAGGTGACGGTGCCCGAGATATCGCAGCCGCCTTCGGGTTTGGAGAATTCCCGCACGCTTTGAGCGAGTTTCAAAAGGCCCTGACGGCCGCTCATCGCATTGTCTCCGCAGCATTGCAGCGGACTTTATTCAGCAGAGCACGCACGGCACTCACCTGCCACTGCCAAGGGTCCGGATGGCTTCCTTGAAGACGTCCTCGGTCGCCTTCATCATCGCCGATGCGTTTTCAAAGGCGCGCGAGATCATGATGAGGTTGCTCATCTCGGCGACCGGATTGACGTTCGACTCCTCCAGATAGCCCTGCAACAGGCCTGCGCTGCCGGCGTCAACCACGGGTTCGGGCGGAACAACCGGCACGATCCCAAGCGATGACTGCCGGTGATAGCCCTGCGTCAGATCGGCCTGAAACAATCCCACGGCGCCGATCCTGTTGCCATCCTGGGTGAGGCCTCCGTCCCGTCCGGCTTTCGGCGGCGTGCCTGCCGGGTCAAGCTGGATCGGGGCCTCACCGGGATCGAGGACCGGATAGCCATTGATATTGACCAGCTGGCCGGTGTCGGTGACGGTAAATCGGCCGTCACGGGTCAGCATGTTGCCGGTCGGCGTTTCAATCATGAACCAGGCATCGCCGCGAATGGCGAAATCAAGCTGGTTGCCGGTGGCGTTCAAACCGCCGTTCGACGTATTCAGGAACTCCTGGCCCTGATCGACGAAGGACACATCCGCAACCCCGGTGTCGGCCAGGACTTCGTTGAACTTGACCTCGGTGGCCCTGAAGCCGGTTGTGTTGGCATTGGCGACATTGTCGGCCAGCGTGGTCAGGCGACGCTCAAGCGCGACCTGCGATGAAATGGCGACATAGAGCGAGCCCTGCATCATTGGCCTCCGAGTTTGAGCTTGTTGATGGTGAGCATGAGATCCGGTGAGATGCCGAAGCCGGAGGACGAGCTCAGCAACAGGCTCGAATCGACGGAGCTGAACGACGGATTGTCGAGTTCCCACAAAGCCGTGAACCGCTGCATGAACTTGTCGAGCTTTTCGGGATCCTTGAAGTCCTCGATATCGAGACGCGCATTGATCATGTCGGCTTGCCGGTCAATGTCGGCCCCGGCAAGTTCGGCAGGAAAGCCGAGCGCGGTCTGCACCACCTGGTAAAGCGCCGTGTCGGCGAGAATGCTGTAGGTGGATGTGATTTCCGGCGCCGTCCGCTGGAAATAGAGCGCCAGACGCACGCCTGTGTTGTCGTCGCCTGCCTTTTCCTCAAGCGACATCCGATGGTATTTGTCGACCGTCCCCTGCTGCGCCTTGGTGAAGATAGTCGCGGTCTCGCCGTGGGTCGCAAAATTATAGGTCGCGGCGAATTCCTTGTACTTGGAATCGGCGAGCTTGTTGGCGAAGGAATCCTCGTTCTCGACGCCCTCGGTGAGCACCTTGCGCATGAACGCCTTGGCGTAATTCATGTCCTCGAGGCCATGGGCCTTCATCGCGTAATTGAACACACGCGTATCGGCCATGAACTCATCGATGGATTTGATCTCGGATATCCGCGAAAGGTAATATTCGCTTTCCCGGGCGACCTCGGGCTGGCCGGCAATGCGCTCGATGGAGCGCGGAAGATCGCGCGTGATCTGATTGTAGCTGGTGTAGGTCGTTGTCACCGGAAATACCCTTTTCGATCCATCAGGGCGCATCGCAGGATCGCGACATGGCGCAACTGCCCGTATGCCTGTTTCGAATTAGGTCACTTTGCTTGCGCGAAGCTGTATGGCGGGCGCAGACCGTTTATCAGCCGGACAGATTCAGCTTCACACAAGGCTCAAGCCCTACTCAATAAATCAGCATGTTAATTCTCGCGGTGGTTTCGTCATGAATATGATTATCGGCTTTGTGATTACCCTCGGGTGTATCCTCGGTGGCTTCATGGCGATGGGCGGGCACCTCGAGGTGCTCAACCAGCCCTTCGAGCTCCTGATCATTGGCGGCGCCGGCATTGGTGGCTTCATCATGGCCAACCCGGTCAAGACCATCAAGGACACGATGAAGGCCCTGGGCGAAGCCTTCAAGAACAAGGTTCCCAAGGAACGCGACTATCTCGATACGCTGAGCATTCTCTACTCCCTGATGCGGGACCTGCGCACCAAGAGCCGCAACGAGATTGAAAGCCATATCGACAATCCCGAAGAGTCCGAACTGTTCCTATCCGCCCCGACCGTCCTCAAGAACAAGGAACTGACATCCTTCATCTGCGACTATGTGCGGCTGATCATTATCGGCAACGCCCGTCCGCATGAAATCGAGGCTCTGATGGATGAGGAAATCGAGACAATCTCAACTGACAGTCTCAAGGCCTATAATGCCATGAGCACGATGAGCGATGCCTTTCCCGCAATCGGGATCATTGCCGCCGTGCTGGGCGTGATCAAGGCCATGGGCGCGATCAATGAATCGCCTGCCATTCTCGGCGGCCTCATCGGTGCGGCGCTGGTGGGCACGATGCTCGGGATTTTCCTGTCCTATTGTCTCGTTTCCCCGATCGCCACCAACATCAAAATCGTGAGAAACAAGCAGAACCGGCTTTTCACCATCGTCAAACAGACCTTGCTGGCCTATATGAACGGATCGGTTCCCCAAGTTGCGCTTGAGCACGGTCGCAAGACGATCTCGTCCTATGAGCGTCCCTCCATCGACGCGGTCGAACAGGAAATGATGAATCCTGGCGGCGGCGAAGCGAAGGCAGCCTGACCCAATGACAGCAGACGTCGCGACCACATCCTCGGAGTTCAATCCGGACCTGCTTGATCGCATGACCGGCGTCAAAGGCAGCGTTGCCGATATTGAAGCCAAGTGCCAAACCCTGCTGCTGGCCATTGCCCCCGCCTTCGCGGCGGCATTTGAGAAGGCCACCGGCGTCGAGATCGATGCCCGGCCCGGAGAAATCCGGCAAGGCCGTCGGCGCGAACTGATTTCGCAGCTGAGCGGCGACACGGCCTATTGCGAAGCATCCATCGCAAACTGGTCACAGCAAATCGCCAGCCTGTGCGGAACCACACTGATTATCGGCCTGGTGGAATGCCTGCTGGGCGGTTCCGACCCGAATCAGCTCGATGTCGCAACGCGGCCGCTGTCAGCGATCGAGCTCGACATGTCGCTGGTTGTCTTCGAGCAACTCAATGACAGCCTGCGCGGACTGGTGTCGGCGGATCCGAAGGCCAAGGCGAGCGTGGCCAAGCCACAGCTGGAATTGGCAGACGAAGCTGATGACCCTCTGCCGGATTTTCACGCCGCGGCCTTGACGCTCCAGGTCGGATTGGGCGCCGTGATTGCGCCCTTGACCCTGATCCTTCCGCAGGCGATTCTGCTCAAGACGCGGATCTCGGCGCTTGCGCTTGGCAAACAGGCCAACCCGAATGCCGAGCACTGGACCGAACGACTGAGCGACCGGGTATCCCAGTCGCAGATCAGCCTGCAGGCTGCTGTGGCGCTGGCGCCGTTGCCGCTTGGGGAAATCAGCCGTCTGCAGGCGGGTGACCTGATTGCTTTCGCCAACAATGGCGACATCGAGGTGACCTTGAGCGCGAATGGCAAGCCACTTTGCTCGTGCGCGCTCGGCCGCGCCGGCGCGCGCTACATGGTCAAGGTCGAGCGTCAGGCCGGCCCTGACGAAAACTGGAAAACAGACTTCGCATAAAACGGGTCTGGATGCGGCGAGGCAGGCTCCGGGCAAGCTTGGAACGGGATAAGGTTACATGGCGGGCGATAAGGCACTTGATGGTGAAACGGATCAGATTGCGCAAGATGACGGCGCGATCGACGGGGCCATCGGCGAGCTTCGCGGAGTTTTGAAGAAGAATGCCGGCCAGGAGCCGGACCTCAATAATGAAAGCGTGGATGGCATGGGTGGCGCAACGGCCTTCGGTAGTGATTTTGGCGCAGATTTCGCTGACGGCGATGCTGCGGCTGAAGACAACGACCCTTTCAACATAGGGGACCCCGCGGATATGGGCATGCCGGGCATGGGCGATACGGCTTTCGGCGGCGATTTCGCCGGTGATGCGGGCCTTGGTCAGGATTTCGGCGCCGCGCCGGAGACCGCCACAGGTCCAAAAACCGGCGCAAGCGGTGCGGTGAGCCGCATGGATCTGGTCCTCGGCATTCCCATCGACGTCCAGATCATCCTTGGCTCCAGCCGGATGGCGGTTTCCTCGCTGATGAACCTGTCGGAGGGCGCAACTATCGCGCTGGACCGGAAAATCGGCGAACCTGTCGAGATCATGGTCAACGGCAAGCTGATCGGGCGCGGTGAAATCACGGTGCTGGATTCAGACGAGACCCGGTTTGCCGTTCGCATCATCGAAGTCATTGGCGAAGAACGGAAGAAGTCCAGCTGACATGACAACATACAGCGAGTTCGACCCTGGAAACGCAGACGCAGGCAGCATTCTTACCTCGTCCGAAAAGGCGGCCGCCGTACTTCTGGCCATGGGAAAGCCCGTGGCCGGCAAGCTGCTGAAGTTCTTCGAATACGAGGAACTGCAGGAGATCATCAAGAATGCGCAGAACCTGCGCACGATAAAGCCGCAGGAACTCGTCGAACTGGTCAACGAATTCGAGGATTTGTTCAGCGAGGGCGCCGGCCTGATGGACAACGCCAAGGCGATGGAAGGCATCCTCGAGGAGGGACTGACGCCGGACGAGGTGGATGGACTTCTCGGACGCCGCACGCAGTTTGAAAGCTACGAGACATCGGTCTGGGACCGGCTGCAGGATTCCGATCCCGACCGGGTCGGCCGGTTCCTGCAGAACGAACACCCGCAGACGGCGGCCTATATCGTCTCCATGCTGCCCACCGGATTTGCCGGACGAACCCTGATGAAACTGCCCGAGAAGATCCGCGTCGATATCATCCGGCGCGCGGTCGAGCTCAAGAACGTCAATCCTCGCGCCGCGGAAATCATCGAGGCGCGTGTCAGGGAGCTGGTCGCCGAGATGGAGGCCGAAAAGGCCAGTACCGGGTCGGTGAAGGTCGCCGAAATCATGAACGAGCTGTCCAAGCCGGATGTAGAATCCCTGCTGGGCGCGCTCGAAACGGTATCCAAATCCGCGGTTGCGAAGGTTCGTCCGCGTATCTTCCTGTTCGATGACATTATCATGATGCCGCAGCGCAGCCGCGTGACCCTGCTCAACGACATTTCGGGTGACATCATTACGACTGCCTTGCGCGGGTCGGACAACACGCTCCGCGAAGCCCTGCTTTCAGCAATCGGCGCTCGCCAGCGGCGCATGATCGAGTCCGATCTCGCAGCCGGCGATGCAGGCGTCAGCACGCGTGAAATCGCCATCGCCCGTCGCACCATCGCGCAGGAGGCGATACGGCTTGCAGGTCTCGACCAGTTGACCCTGCGCGACGAAAACGCACCAGCACCGGCAGCCGCCGACGCTAAAGCGGCTTGAGCCTGAGCTGACATGGCTGAAGGCGAAGACAAAGACAGCAAAACCGAAGAGCCGACAGAGAAAAAGATCCGGGACGCGGTTGACAAGGGCAATGTCCCTTTCAGCCGGGAAGTCCCGGTCTTCGCCTCAATCCTGGGAATGCTGATTTACCTGGTCTTCTTCCTGCCAAGCAGTGCCGGACGGTTCGTTGAGGCCTTGCGGGACCTGTTTGAGCAAGCGGACGGGTGGCGCCTGACGACGGGCGGCGACGCCGTGGCTCTGTTCCAGCTGCTGTTCTTCGAAGCCGGGGCCGTCCTGGTGCCGGCCTTTGCCCTGTTGATGGGCTTCGGCATCGCCGCATCGGTCTTGCAGAACATGCCGAGCCCGGTTCTCGACCGGATCCAGCCCAAACTTGAGCGCATCTCGATTGCCAAGGGCTTTGGCCGGATCTACGGCATCAAGGGCATGGTGGAATTCGCCAAATCAATGGCCAAGATCGTGATAGTGTCGGCAATCGTTGCAACTGTGATGCGGGGGGAATACTTCCGGGTCCTGGATTTCATGTTCATGGATCCAACCCTGGTTGCGTCGGACATGTCACGGCTTGCCTCCAAGGTGATCATTGTGGTGCTGCTGTGCACGGCGACGCTGGCAGTTCTTGACTTGCTCTGGACCCGCCACAGCTGGCACGCCGATCTCCGCATGAGCAAACAGGACATCAAGGACGAGTTGAAGCAATCGGATGGCGACCCGATCCTCAAGGCGCGCCAGCGGTCCCTCGCCCGCGACCGCGCCCGCCGCCGGATGATCGCCGAGGTGCCTCGCGCCACTCTGGTGATCGCCAACCCGACCCATTACGCAGTTGCCTTGCGCTATGTCCGGGAAGAAGGCGGCGCGCCCGTTGTCATTGCGAAAGGCCAGGACCTGATCGCGCTGAAGATTCGCGAAGTCGCCGAGGCGCATGGAATCCCGGTTTTCGAAGACCCGCCCCTCGCACGCTCCATGTTTGCGCAAGTCTCAGTGGATAATTTCATTCCTGCGGTGTTCTACAAGGCTGTGGCCGAACTGGTGCACCGGATCTACGCCGTCAAGTCGAAACCCAGGGTCTCGCTTTCATGAAACAGTCTCCTTACTCGGCCGAATGGGAAAAAATAGTCGCGGACGCGATCTGCGCAGTCGCCACTGAACTGCGGCTGATCGACGTTGCCGACCTGGTTGCCATGGTGCGCTTCGAACGACATGGCGACCTGTCGGATCTGGTTGCCTCGGCCGCGGAGATGTTCTTCCTGCCCGGAACGGTAAAGCTCGGCATCGGCGGGGATTACAGTCTGGATTGGGGAGGGCGTCCGCAGGTGGTGCTTGATCTTGAAATCCGTCCGCGCGGAGTCACGATCTACGCGCGGCTGACGCTCGAACAGGACCATGGCGGCCTCGAGATCAACCACATTGCGTTTGACGATCCGCAGGACGATCCGCAGGAAAATACGAATTTTCTGGCAACAAGCCTGCGCAACGCTGCCTTCCGGCCATTTGCGCCGGCAAACCAGATTGTCCGCCCCGCAGCCTGAGTGGCATTTCCTCTCGCCAGCCCGGTTTGCTCACGCAACAGCGGCAAGACCGCCTGGCGCTGCCAAGCCACCCCTCTCGGTCAGGCGATGATGCCCAGGCGGATTGCCTTGGCAATCGCCTGGATCCGGTTCACGGCATTCAGCTTCGTGGTCGCGGACCCCAAATATGCATTGACGGTATGAACTGAGAGCGTGAGCCGCTCACCGATCGCTTCGCTTTTCATGCCATTTCCGACGAGTTGCAGGCACTCGATTTCCCGCTCGTTCAGCTTGTCGGACTGGGTTGCCCCTCCGAAACTCAATCGCAGCTTTTCGCGGATGACCGTCAGGGATTTACGATGCAGATCGATCAGAAGGTCATTGTTGATAGCCGCACGCACCGAAAAGAAGATCACATAGCCATTGCCCATGGCGCCGAGCTGGGCGGGAAACGCCAGGTCAATACCGGAATTTACGGGCACAGGAACCGTCAGCCCGGGTGACGCTTCCTGTGCCGGTCCGGTGTGCGGGGCAAAGATCACCGGCCGTGGCGACAGGCCGAGATGCGACAGCAGGAAAGCCGATTGCGCTTCGAGCAACTGATCCACGGTGGCTTCGCTTGCCGGACTTTGCATGTGGCACTCAAGCCGTCCGGCAGTCAGCAAAGATTGCGCCTGGGCGATCAGCACTGCAAAAGCATCGGAATTGCAGAGCCGTTGCATGACGACAAGTTTGGGAAACAGATCTGCAGTGGAGCCGGCCCGTCCGCCGCTCCCACTCTGAGAGACATGCTGGATCCGCTCTTGGGTGGATTGGATCCCTTGGAGTATTCCGTATGCCATCAAGACGACTCCATGATTAGATTATTCGCTGGCGCACCGCAAATGCGACAGCTTCCGATCGTGTTTTTGCTCCAGTTTTGTTCATAATACTGGTGATGTAGTTGTTCACGGTATTGCGCGATATTCCGATGATAAGGGCGATTTCATCGCTGGTC
>NZ_JACIYP010000107.1 GCF_014359905.1 Hoeflea sp.
TACTCAGAGGCATGCTGAAGCGACATCTCGGCCTGGCGGTAAAACGCCTCCTTGCCGATCTTCACCGTCAAAGGCGATTTGGACGCAATGACTTCGGCGTATTTCATGACAATCTGATTCAGGTACTGGCGCGGCATGATGCGGTTGATCAGGCCGAACTCGCGCGCGGTCGAGGCATCGATGGTTTCGCCCGTGAGCAGCATTTCCATGGCCTGCTTGCGGTGCACATTGCGGCTCAGGGCCACCATCGGCGTCGAACAGAACAGGCCGATATTGACGCCGGGCGTGCAGAAGCTCGAAGTGTCCGTGCACATTGCCAGATCACAGGAGGCGACCAGCTGGCATCCCGCAGCGGTGGCGAGGCCGTCCACTTCAGCGATCACCGGGACAGGCAGGTGCACGATGGTCTGCATCAGTTCGGCGCAGAGTTTCATGGTGCGGGCGAAAAAGGCCCTGCCCCGGTCCTCGTCGGCGCGGTGCAGGGTGAGTTCCTTGAGGTCGTGGCCGGCGGAGAACAGCTTGCCGGGCGCAGCCGAAGCGATGACCACCACGCGGATCGAGGTATCCTCGCGGGAGGCATCCAGCGCGTCCTTGAGCGCCTGCATCATGGCGACCGACAGCGCGTTGGCCGGCGGATTGTTCATCTCGAGGCGCAGGACATGGCCAAGCTTTTCCGATTTGACCAGGCCGGCCGGCACATCCTGTTTCAACTCAACCACGTTCATCAGCAGCAACCCTTTCGTGTTTGCAGGCAGTCTAGCGCGACAGACAGGACGCGGGAAGCCCGCGATCGCCCGAGGCGACATTGACCCGCCGGTCAATTTCCGCAACCTTGCCGAAATAGCCGAGTCTGGCGGGAGGGGAAACGGAGGATGGCGCCGCTGCCATCGGAACGTAAGGGCATTTTCGGCCCTTCCACCCACCGACACTCACGCCGCACAAATTTGCCAGGAACCATGCCCATGCCCGCACCGGCCACACCCGTGATGACCGCCCCCGAGGTCTCTGCCTACCTCCACGAGGTGTTTCCGCAGATCAAGGCCAACGGCGATGACATCAGGGTGCTTGATGTCACGCCCGGCCTGGCACGCGTCAGCCTTCACGCCGACGAGAAGCATCTTCGCCCCGGCGGAACGGTCAGCGGGCCGACCATGTTCACGCTGGCCGATGTCGCCGCCTATGCGGTGATCCTCGCCCATATCGGGCGCGTGGCGCTGGCGGTGACAACCAATCTCAACATCAATTTCCTGATGAAGCCGCAACCGGGGCCGCTTGAAGCGTCTGCAACGATCCTCAAGCTGGGAAAACGGCTGGTCGTGACCGACATCGCCATTTCCGATTCGGGTGGCGAACTGGTGGCGCACGCCACCGCCACATACTCGATTCCGCCCCGCAGCTGACGCGCTCGGCAGCCGATTTGTACGGTATTATAATACCGCATTATTAAGTTATTGTTTTCGCTTGCTTATTTCGCGCTGCGCCCGACCGCTGCTGCTTGACGGTGTTTTGCGGCTCGCCTATAAGCACGCAGCGTCGCAATCCACACGGAAACGGCGCGTCCGTTGTTCCGGGATCGATCCCGGAACAACCCAAGCAACAAGAAACGTCCGGCTTTTGCCTTCTGGCGATCCCCGGATCCTGAATGAAGAGAGAACTCCATGAAAACCTTTACGCAGAAGCCTGCAGAGGTTGATAAGAAGTGGGTGATTATCGACGCGACCGATCTCGTCGTCGGCCGTCTCGCCACCATTATCGCCAACATCCTGCGCGGCAAGAACAAAGTCACCTTCACCCCTCACGTTGACGATGGCGACAATGTCGTGGTCATCAACGCCGAGAAGGCTGTCCTGACCGGCAACAAATATGCCGACAAGAAGTATTACTGGCACACCGGCTATCCCGGCGGCATCAAGGAGCGCACCGCGCGCCAGATTTTCGAAGGCCGCTTTCCCGAGCGGATCATCGAGAAGGCTGTCGAGCGCATGGTTCCCCGCGGCCCGCTCGGCCGTCGCCAGATGAAGAACCTGCGCGTTTACGCCGGGTCCACGCATCCGCACGAAGCGCAGCAGCCGACCGTTCTCGACGTCGCGTCGCTCAATCCCAAGAACAAAAGGAGCGCCTGATCATGGCTGAACTCAATTCGCTTGAGGAGCTCGGCGCATCCGTGACCGCAGCAGCCGAGCCGGCAGCACCGGTCCACGTGCGCAAGGTCGATGACCTTGGCCGCTCCTACGCAACCGGCAAGCGCAAGAACGCAATTGCCCGTGTCTGGATCAAGCCGGGCACCGGCAAGGTCACCGTCAACGGCCGTGATTTCGTCACCTACTTCGCCCGCCCCGTGCTGCAGATGGTTGTCCAGCAGCCGGTCATCGCAGCTGCCCGCCAGGGTCAGTTCGACGTCGTCTGCACCGTCACCGGCGGCGGCCTTTCGGGCCAGGCCGGCGCTGTGCGCCACGGCATCTCCAAGGCGCTGACCTATTACGAGCCGGGCCTGCGCGCGGTTCTCAAGAAGGGTGGCTTCCTGACCCGCGACAGCCGCGTGGTCGAGCGCAAGAAGTACGGCAAGGCCAAGGCCCGCCGCTCGTTCCAGTTCTCCAAGCGTTAAGTCGCCAGGACTGCACTGCGAACCACTTCGGACGGGGCCTCGGCCCCGTCTTTTTTTTGTCTGAAATCCCTCCGGCTTGACCTCCGCAGGCCAACCGCTATCTCCCCGCCCATAAGGATCCCGTCCTCTGAGGAGTACAGTGATGCAGGGACACATGACGCGACGCGAGCTTGTGGCAGCTGCGGCCCTGATGGTCGTCGCTCCCCGACCCTCCCTGGCCGCCGGCGGGTTGCGGGACGTGACACCGCAGGATGCCTTCGCCGCGCTTCAGACCGATTCCTCGATTCTCGTTCTCGATATCCGAACGCCGCGGGAATTCGCCGCCGGTCATCTCGAGGGGGCGATCAACATCAATTACTACGACAGGGATTTCGCCCGCGAAATCGGAGCGCTGGATCCGGCGCGGACCTATGTGATGTATTGTCAGGCAGGTGGCCGGAGCCACGCCCTGATGCGCGCGTTCTCGCAGTCGCCGTTCCGGAATGTGATGCATATCCCCGCGGGCTTCTCCGGCTGGCGGCGCCAGGGCCTGCCCTTCGTCAAGTGAGAGCCGCCTATTCCGCGGGATCCCTGGTCGCGGCATGCGGCACGACGGGGTGCGGCGGGCGGCGGCGCAGCTTGTCCAGGACCCAGGCTGACAGCAGCCTCTCGACAAGCCTGTGATAGATCCCTGCCGTGGCGAACACCGCGACAGTCATGATCAGATAATGCGCGGGCCAAGGCAGTTCGATCATGGAGTCCGAAGAGATCACATGCTTGATGTAAAAGGTGATCACGAACAGATGGGTGAGATAGAGCGCGTAGGACCAATCACCAAGCCGCGCCAGAAACTCGTTCCGGAAGGTCAAGGCTCCCACTCCGCCATACAGCACGGCGGCGGCCGGGACGCCCCAGTAGAAGGCCCGCCAGTCCACCAGCGGCCTTTCCCACTGCAGGAAAAGCAGCAGGGCACCAAGAGCAAACACCGTTACCGGCGCAAAGCTTAGCCCCGCGCTTCCAGTCCGGCTCCAGGTGCGGAAAACCAGGACGCCGAAAACGAATTCAAGCAGGATCGGGTTGGAGTAAAAAGCCAGGCTGGGCTGAACTGGATTGAACACGATCCCCGCCAGAACAAGACCGACGATCACCCCCGAAGCGCCCAGCAATCGCCTGTCCGAAAACAGACCGGCGGTGATGGCGACAATGAGGTAGAAAAACATCTCATAGTTCACCGTCCAGCCGACAACAAGCAACGGCACGGTCGACCCATTGCCGGTGTTGACCGCAAGAAAGAACAGGGATGCGAGGAGATGGGGGATATCGGCAGTGGTGGAGTTAAACAGGCTCGGGACCAGCGCCGCGAGCACGAACACCACACCGGTGATCATCCAATAGGCCGGCACGACCCACGCCACCCGCCTGATCCAGAAGTCCCTGCCATCAAATTCGTCCGGACGGAAGACAATCATCGCCATGATGAAGCCGGAAATGGCAAAGAACAGATCGACCCCCGCGGCGCCGACATGGTCGACGCGTCGGGCATCAAGTTGCCAGGTTTCGTGCGAAAGGATGGAGACATGGAACAGCATCACCACAAGCGCCGCCGCCGCGCGCAGGTACTGCACGGGATAGAGTGTCCCGGAACGGAGCAGAGTCTCGGGTGAAGCGGTCAACGTTGCGTCCCTGTTGGCGGCTCGAGTTACCACTCCGTCAGGGCCGCTGCGCCATCAATACGGTTTTAACCTTAATGACGGCACCGGGAGGCGCAGCGCGGCTTTATCATGTCAGGCGAATGGGCTAGACAGGGTCCGAATTGAAATTCCGCCTCGGGAACCAGACCATGGCCAACCACTCCATCGACCACGCCTTCACCACACGGTCGCTCACGGACCGGGCGACCGACCCGACCTATGCGGGGGCGCTGTCGTTCATGCGGCGCAAATTCACCAAGTCGCTCGAGGGCGTCGATGCCGTGGTCTGGGGCATTCCGTTCGACGCGGCGGTGTCCAACCGTCCCGGCGCGCGCTTTGGCCCGCAGGCGATCCGGCGCGCCTCGGCGATCCTGGACAACGATCCGCAATATCCGTTCGAGCGCGATCTGTTCGAGGCCATGGCGGTGATCGATTACGGCGACTGCCTGCTCGATTACGGCAACCACCAGGAGACGCCCGCGACGATCGAACGCGAAGCCGCCGGGATCCTGAAGTCCGGGGCGTTCCTGTTGAGCCTGGGCGGCGATCATTTTGTCACCTGGCCGCTGCTCAAGGCGCATGCGGCCGAACACGGGCCGCTGGCGCTGGTGCAGTTCGATGCCCACCAGGACACCTGGTTCGACGATGGCAAGCGCATCGATCACGGCTCCTTCGTCGGACGCGCCGTCCGCGACGGCGTGATTGACCCGACGCGGTCTATCCAGGTTGGCATCCGCACCCATGCGCCCGAGGATTGTGGCATCCGCATCCTCTATGGCCACGAGGTCGAGGACATGACCGCCTCCCGGATTGCCCAGACCATTCTCGATCATGTCGGCGACATGCCCTGCTACGTCACCTTCGACATCGACTGTCTTGACCCGGCTTTCGCGCCCGGGACAGGCACTCCGGTTGCAGGCGGGCCGTCGAGCGCCAGGATGCTATCGGTGCTGCAGAAACTCGGGGGACTTGATATCAAGGGCGCCGATATTGTAGAAGTTGCTCCAGCCTATGATCACGCGGACATCACCGCGATAGCCGGAGCCGCCGTCGCCATGCATTATCTCGGACTTCTCGCAGAACGCCGCTCGCGACGATAAACGCCCGAGCGTGAACGACCGCTTCGGAAACAGAGTCCGAAGCCCTGCACAAGTCCCTGATATTCAAGCATGAACGGAGAAGCCCGATGGCTCCCAAGATTTTCATTGACGGCGAACACGGAACCACAGGCCTGCAGATCGTCTCGCGGCTGCAGGACCGGAGCGACATCGAGCTGATGTCGATGCCACCCGAGCAGCGGCGGGACCCGGAGGTGCGGACGAAGTTTCTGCGCGAGGCCGATGTCGCGATTCTGTGCCTGCCCGATGACGCTGCGCGCGAGGCCGTGACGCTGGCGGCCGATGCCGGCACCCGCTTCATCGACGCCTCGACCGCGCACCGGACCCATCCGGACTGGGCCTTCGGCTTTGCCGAGCTCTCGGAGGGTCAGGCCGCGCGCATTGCCGCGGCGCAGTTCGTGTCCAATCCCGGCTGCTATTCGACCGGCGCCATCGCGCTGATCGCGCCGCTGGTCGCAGCCGGGCTTCTGCCGGTCGACTATCCGGTGACGATCAACGCCGTGTCGGGCTATACCGGCGGCGGCAAGCAGATGATCGCCCAGATGGAAGACGCATCGCGCGACGACGCCATCACCGCCGCCTATTTCGCCTATGCCCTGACGCTCGCGCATAAGCATGTGCCTGAAATCATGCGTCACAGCGGGATCACGCGGCGGCCGGTCTTCACTCCGGCGGTCGGCCGGTTTGCGCAGGGCATGCTGGTCAATGTGCCGCTGCATCTCGATCTGACGGATACTTTGTCGGTTGGGGAGATCCATGCGACGCTGGACGCCCATTACGGCGGCAGTGAAATCGTCGAGGTGGTTTCCCTTGCCAAAGACGCCCCGCCCCGGCTGGATCCCGAGGAACTGGCCGGGACTGACCGCATGAAGCTCTATGTCTGCGGAAGCGAGGGTTCGGCCCAGGTCAACCTGGTGGCGTCGCTCGACAATCTCGGCAAGGGCGCATCCGGTGCTGCGGTGCAGAATCTCGATCTGATGTTCGGCGGCTGATCCCGGAGGATCCATCCCCGGCATGGCCGGGGATGGCCTGCGATCAGCCTTCAAGCCGACTGGCGAGATCCTCGATATCATCATTCTTGAGATAGCGGATTTCGCGGATGATCCGCAGCGTCGGCTTGAGGGCGAAGCAGATCGAGCCGACCAGGAAACACCAGTTGCCGAGCGACTGCCAATCCTCGGAGAAAAACATCATGGAGCCTATCACGAACAGGCAGGCCGCGCACATGTCGACCGTCGTGTAGGCAAATTCGAACAAGGCGTAGGTGCGCTCGTCAGAGACATATTTGCGGTGCCTGGACAGCTTGAAAAAGAACATGTCATTCTCCGGTTCGAGAGCACCTGAAACTGGAAGCCGCGCACCTGCGCATCAGTTCCTGATACGGATCGCGGTTTGCAGCGGATAGGCGCCGTAAAAGCCGCGCCAGTGGGCCGTAGCGAATCCAAGCACGATCACCGCCCAGCCCTGGTGCGCCAGCGCCCAACCGACGGGAACCTCGGTCACAATGGTGACGATCCCGATCAGCGCCTGAACTGTGACAAGGGCGAACAGCACGATGGCGCGGCGGCAATGGGTGCTGCCCGCACCCCGCCGGATCGAGGCCACCATGTGCCACAGCGCCATCACGAAGATCAGATAGCCGCCCATCCGGTGGACAAACTGCACGGTGAGTTCATTCTCGAAGAAATTGCGCCACGCCGGCGTGATTTCCAGCAATCCCTGCGGCACCAGTGCGCCGTTCATCAGCGGCCAGGTGCTGGACGCCAGCCCGGCATCGAGCCCGGCGACGAGGCCGCCGAGATAGATCTGCACCAGCACGAAGCCGGTTATCACCCCTGCCCCGCGCTTGAGCCCGGCGCTTGGAACCGGATCGGCGGAATGCGGTGCAAGCCCGCGCATTACCCAGACAATCGCCGCAAAAATCAGGCAGGCGAGCGTCAAATGGGTGGCGAGCCGGTACTGGCTGACATCGACGCGGTCAATGAGTCCCGAGGCCACCATCCACCAGCCCACCGCGCCCTGCAGTCCGCCCAGCACCAGAAGCCCGAACAGGGGCCAGCGCAGGCGTTTTTCAATGCGGCCGGTCGCCAGGAAAAACAGGAACGGCACACCGAACAGGACGCCGACGCCGCGGGCCAGCAGCCGGTGCGCCCACTCCCACCAGTAGATCCGCTTGAATTCGTCAAGGCTCATGCCCTTGTTGATCAGCTGGTATTCCGGGATCTGGCGGTAGAGTTCGAGCTCCTCCTGCCATTCCGCCTCGCTCATCGGCGGAATGACGCCGTGGATCGGCTTCCATTCGGTGATCGACAGGCCGGAATCGGTCAGCCGTGTCGCGCCGCCGACCAGGACCAAGGCAAGGATGGCGAGTAGCACCACGGCAAGCCAGGTGCGCTGCGCCGCGCGGTTGCGACGAAGGACTTGCACCGCCGCAACGACAGAGCCCTTTTCCGAAGACGCAGAGCCCCCGGCTTGGACAGTGTGATCGGTGGTGCGTGTCAGGGATGGGCTGGCAGTCATCGGCGGTTTCTTCCTATGAACTTTGGCGGACATGTGCACCACAGCTCCCTGCAAGGCAAGAGCGTCCGCTTTGCGGCATGCCGTCGCGGCGGCGGGTGTCGGTGCCGCCTGCCCTTGCGTTCAACGGCAAAGCCGCTATTCAGGTTGCGAACCCGAAAAGAAGATCCGCCATGCCCGTCCGCCTCAGAAAATTCATCGGAACATTCATCATCCTGGCTTTGGTGGTGCTGTACGCACTTGTCGCCACGACGGTGGCGACCTATCAGCTGGCCGAGTCCGCCTGGTATGTGCATCTGCTCTATTTTCTGTTCACCGGACTGCTCTGGGTGCTGCCGGCCATGTTCGTCATCCGGTGGATGGAAGGCCCAGTGAAGAAAAAGCAGCCGTAAAACGGCAGCTTCACTGTCTGCCGACCAAGCCTGCATTCACGCCGCATTAACCGTGTGTTTGGCTTTTTGTTGCCGAAGCGGCCTGTTTTACCTTGATCTTGACAGACCCGCGTCATGCTGCCCGCTACAGGCATGAAAATCCGCGGACATCGATACATGGCCAACACGCACGACATCACAGCTCCGATCGCCCGGACCGCCGGTGCAAGGCGCGCAGATCCGACGCCGAACCGGCTGACGGCGCATCTGACGTCGGACCTGGCGACGATGACGACGCTGTGGCAGCGGCTTGAAGCCGATCCAGCGATGGCATTTCATCAAAGCCGCGCCTGGGTCGAGGCCTGGTCAAAGGGAACAGGCACACCGCTCTCGATCGTCACGCTCGAGCAGGATGGGGCTCCCTATGCGCTGCTGCCCCTCGAAATCAGCCGCATCGGCGGGTTGAGGATCGCACGATTCGCGGGAACCGCGTTTTCCAACGAAAACACCGGATTGATCGACCTTGCCGGGCTTGACGGCATTGTCCCGGTCTCCCCCGCAGACCTCGCCGCCGCCCTGTCGCAGGCGGGGCTTGATGCCGACATCGTGCTTTTCGACAAGATGACGCCGGAAGCGGCGGCTCGCCCGCCATTTTCCGGCCTGCCGCGCGTTTTTCACCAGAATCCGAGTTTTCAGTTGCCGCTCAGCACGGATTTCAATGCGGTGCTCGCGCAAATCAACGGCAAGCGCCGCCGCAAGAAATTCCGGGTCTCGGAACGCCGGCTCGAAGCCATTGGCGGCTACCGGCACATCATCGGCGAGGATGACGAGCAGGCGCTGCGCCTGCTCGACGTGTTCCTGGCGCAAAAGCCGGCCCGGCTTGCCGCCCAGGGCCTGCCGAATGTGTTCGCCCGTCGCGGCATTCGGGCGTTTCTCGCCGAACTCGCCACGACACGGGACGCCGAAAGCAGCCCCGCGCTCGAGCTTCACGGCATCGAGCTTCTCGGCGCAGAACATGCCGGGACCATCATTGCGGTCGCAGGGCTGACCATCAAGCACCATCATGTCACCTGCCAGTTCGGCTCGATCGATGAAAAGATCGTTGCAGAGGCGAGCGCGGGCGAATTGCTGTTTTACCGGATGATCGAGCGCGCATCGGCCGCTGGCCACGAGGTCTTCGATTTCGGCGTCGGCGACCAGCCGTACAAGCGCTCCTGGTGTCCGCAACGCACCGAACTGGTGGATTGCTACGCCCCGCTCAATCTCAGGGGACGGCTTGCCACGCCGCTGATTGCCGGCATGATCCGCCTGAAGCGGACCATCAAGACCTCGCCGGCGCTGCACAGGAGCGTGGCCTGGCTGCGAGAACTGCTGGTGCGCAAACACGCGGCGGCGCCGGAGAGCGACTGAACGCGATACCGTCAGTTCAAAACGCTTGAACGCGACTCGTTTACGCCGCAGAGCTGCGATGTCCCATGGGGCTTTCCGGCTGGCCGGGAGTCATCAGCAGCACATTCTCGAAGCCCTGCGCGTTGAATTCGGCGAGAAGCCCCGCCACTTCGGCCTCGTCGGAGCGCAGGATCGACAGCACGATCTCGCCTCCGTCAGCGCGGGCGATCCGGGCTACTGAAGCGGCGTCGGCGGCGCCACATTCAACGATCACCAGGTCATAGGCCTCCGTCAGCGCGTCGATGACCATCGGCAGGCGGTCGATGGCGCGCATGGCGCGGCGTGCATTGGCATTGCCGCGCGGAATGATATGCGCCGATGACAAGCGGTCGGGGTGGATCGAATCCGCGATCGCGATATCGCCGCACATCAGGTCGGTCAGACCCGGCAGGCGCCTGGATTCGGCCATCAGTTCTGTCGGACAGGCAGAGCCGGTGAGATCGATCAGCAGGGTCTGGCAGCCCTCGCCCGCCACGGTGCGCGCCAGCATGACCGCTGCCGCCGACCCCTCGTCGCCCTCCGGCGAGATGCAGATCGCCACGGGCGTTCCGTCGCTCACGAGTTGATCGGCAACAGCCTCAACGCTGAAATCATCGGCGTCATTGCCAATCTCCGGCATGGCTGCCGCCACTTCGGGGGCGATGGCCGATGGCGCGGCGATCGTTTCGGAATGGTCGGCGGATGGGTCGCGGACAAACCCCGAGGACGGACGCAATGCCCGGCCGGAGAACAATTCTCCAAGCATTACGCCGATCGAGGCCAAAAGGAAGGTCGCGAGCGCCGATACGACAATGATCGGACCCTTTTTCGGATAGAAGGATTCAGACGCGGGCACGGCACTGGAAATCACCCGCGCATCCGCCGGCAGCGCTTTGGGCTCCGAGCGCGATGCGGCTTCGCGGTAGCGACCCAGATAGGTCTCCAGGAGATCCCTCTGGGCGGCGGCTTCGCGTTCCAGCGAACGCAACTCCACGGCTTCCTCACCTTCGCGTCCCGACCCCACCTTGAGCGCATTGAGCTGGGCCGTGAGCTCCTGCTCGCGCAGCCCCGCGACCCGGGCATTGCTTTCGAGGCTCGACAGCACCTTGCGGATTTCACCCCGGATCTGGGTCTCGACATCGTTCAATTGCGCCCGCAAGCCCTTCATGCGCGGGTGCCCCTCAAGCAGGGTCGTTGACAGATCGGCGATCTGGGCGCGGATGTTGCCTTCGCTCTCGCGCAAGCGCTGGACGACCGGAGAGCTCAGGACATCGGAGACCGCGTCGACGGCCTGCCCGTTCTCAAGCGCATTGCGCACCGACTGGGCGCGGGCTTCCGCATCGGCGCGTTCGCCGCGCACACGGCTCAGTTCTGTCGAAATGTCGGACAATTGCTTGGCGGCAATCGTATCCTGCTGATTGACCAGCAGCAGGCCCGATTGTGACCGGTACTCCGCGACCTTTGCTTCCGATTCGCGAACTCTTTCACGCAGCCGAGCGATTTCAGGCTCAAGCCAGGCGCTGGCGTCAGTGTTGTTTTCCAGTTTGGCCCCCGACTGGAAGGCCAGGTAGGCATTGACCAGTGCGTTGGGCACCTTTGCGGCAAGACTTGCGTCTTCGGACGAAAATTCGATGCCGATGACCCGCGATCCGGGAACGGCATAGACTTCGAGCTTGCTATAGAACTCCTTGAGCACACGCTCCTCGGCGGGCACCTCCAGCGGGTTCTTCTTGAGTCCGAGCATCACCAGCATATCGCCTAGGGCGGAAGGATTGGCGGCCGGGTCAAACTCGCCGCGCGACGACAGGTCGAGTTCCCGGGCGACCTGCTTGATGAGATCCGTGGACCGGAGGATTTCCACCTGGCTGGTCACCGCGCGTTCATCCAGCGCCGTACCGTCCGTTTGCGAATTCTGGTCGCTCGAATAGACCGGCTCGCGGGTTTCGATCAACAGCCTTGTTTCCGACTTGTAGAGCGGATTGATCATGCCGGTCACGACAAAGGCCAGCCCCGCGGCCGCAGCGGTCAAACCGGCGACGAGCACCTTCTTTTCCCAGACTGCCGTGAGCAGGCGGCCGAGATCAATATCCACATCCGGTTGCGGCGTCGGTGAGACAGACATGCGCGGGTTACTCCATACTTGCACTCGCGAGGAAGAGTAAACGAACATGGTAACGCAAGGGTTAAGGCCCGGGTTACACATCCTTTACCTCTCGCCCGACCCTGCCCCAATCCGCCGCCTTCACGCTGAGCTCAGAATAATTCTTCCCGGGTTTTACCGCCCGTTAACCCTAATGGATCGATAACGGTCAGCGAATTTGCATGTTTCGCGTGGAGCAGGAAAAGCATGACACCCGCCAAGTCCAAAGCGACACTTCTGCTGGCGGCCGCCATGACTTCGGTCATGCTGGCGGGCTGTTCCGGATATCATCCGGCGCCCAAGGCATTTCATGAAGCCGTGATGCAGCCCTACCGGGTGGATGCGGGTGACAGTCTGCGCATCACCGTTTTTGAACAGGCCGGACTGACTGGAACCTACTCGGTCGACCAGGCGGGCTATATCGCCTTCCCGCTGATTGGCGGTGTAGCGGCGCGCGGGCGCACGCTGCAGGAACTGGAAAGCAGCATTGCCGCAAGCCTCAGGCAGGGCTATTTGCGCGACCCCGACGTGGCGATCGAAATTGACCGGTACCGCTCGTTCTTCATCATGGGCGAAGTCGGCCAGGCCGGGCAATATTCCTATGTCCCCGGCATGACCGTGCAAAAGGCGATCGCCATCGCCGGCGGCTATTCGTCCCGCGCGCATCAGCGCGACGCTGACATCACCCGCACCATCAACGGCGAGATCCTGACCGGCCGTGTCCGGATCACCGATCCGATCCTTGCGGGCGATACCATCTATGTACGCGAGCGGCTGTTCTAAGCTCATGGCAGATCCAAAACCCCTGCGGATCATTCATTGCTTCCGGTCGCCGGTCGGCGGAATCTTCCGCCATGTCCGGGATCTGGCGGAACAACACGCGAAGGCGGGCCATCAGGTGGGGATCCTGTGCGATTCGACCACCGGCGGCGCCTATGAGGACGCCCTGTTCGACAGCATAATGCCGCATCTGGCGCTGGGGCTCACGCGGCTGCCCATGCAGCGGTCGCTGGGGCCTTCCGATGCTGCAACAGCGATCAGAACCTTTCGCGAAATCAAGAGTTTGCAGCCGGATGTGTTGCACGGACACGGCGCCAAGGGCGGCGCTTTCGTGCGGCTTGTCGGCTCACAGTTACGGGTATCCCGGTCTTGCGTTGCCCGTTTATATTCACCCCATGGCGGAAGCCTGCACTACAGCGAGAGAACGCTGCGCGGGCAGGCCTATTTCGCCATCGAGCGCCTTCTGGAACGCTGGACCGACAATCTGGTCTTTGTCTCCGACTACGAGCGGCGGACCTACACGGACAAGATCGGCGAGCCGCGCGCGCCCTGGCGGCTGATCCACAATGGTCTGCGCGATCATGAATTCGATCCGGTCGGGACTGCTCCGGACGCTGCCGATTTCCTCTATATCGGCATGATGCGCGATCTCAAGGGGCCGGACGTGTTCATCGAAGCGCTGCGCAGGGCCGAACAACTGGCCGGTCGGCCGCTGCGCTCCGTCATGGTCGGGGATGGCGACGACAAGCCGCGCTACCAGGCCCGCCTCGATGCGCTGGGCATATGCGGCAGGGTCGTCATGCTAGATGCCATGCCCGCACGACAGGCATTCGCGATGGCGCGCACGGTGGTGATTCCCTCGCGCGCTGAATCGATGCCCTATATCGTCCTGGAAGCAGTGGCGGCGGGCAAGCCGGTGATTTCGACACGGGTCGGCGGCATTCCCGAAATCCTGGGACAGGACTTTGCAGGCTTTGTCCCTGCCGGCGATGCCGAAGCGCTGGCAGTCGCCATGTCCCAGGACATCCAGCAGCCCCACTGGCTTGGCGCTGCCATGCCGGACATGGACCGCTTTCGCAGCCAGTTTTCCGCCCGCGCCATGGCCGAGCGCATGGTGTCGCTCTACCAGGACTGCCTTGCGCGGAAGGTGCAGGACACTTCGCCCCGTACGGTGTCAAGTCTTTCTTAGGGTGCGCGTGATATCCCGGTAGCAAGAGTTTCCGGGGAGATTTGCCGTGAACAAGATGGACCGCGACAGCGCATTCAATGTGAAGGCCATTCGCAAGGCAATGGACGCGATTGACGTCGAGCCAAGCCTGACGGGCACGGATGGCGAGATCGCCGTGGAGTTGAGCCGCCTGGCGCACCAGACAGCCAACCGGCTCTCGGAAGAGAGCTTTTCCCCGACAATGATCATCGGCATCCTGCGGATCTCGGAATTCGCCCTGCTGGCGTTCACCGGTTTTCTGGTCTACGCGCTCTATGTCGGCATGACCTGGGAAATCACGGCGCTGTATTATGCTCCGGCCATTCTCTCCGGCTCGGCGCTCACCGTGCTCTTGATCCAGATTGCCGACGGCTATCAGGTTCCCGCTCTCAGAAGCGCGCTGCGAACCCTGCCCAAGGTGCTGACGGCCTGGGCCGTGGCCTTCGCGCTGATCGCGCTTGCGGCATTCTTCCTGCAATATGGCCTCGCGTTTTCGCGCGTGTGGTTCGCCGCCTGGTTCATCACGGGGGCGATCACCCTCGCAATTGGCCGCAACATCGTCGCCTACGGCATTCGCCGCTGGGCGCGCAATGGCGTCATGGAGCGCCGCGCGGTGATTGTCGGCGGCGGCGACATCGCCAAGGCCCTGATCCGGTCTATTGAGCAGGACCCCAACAACGACATCCGCATCTGCGGCATCTTCGATGATCGCGACGAGCGCCGGTCGCCGGCGATGGTGGCGGGTTACCCCAAGCTCGGCAATGTCGATGCCCTGGTGAAATTTGCCCGCCTGGCGCGGATCGACATGCTGATCATCGCCATGCCGCTGAATGCGGAATCGCGGGTTTTGCAGCTTTTGAAGAAACTCTGGATCCTGCCGCTCGACATTCGCCTGGCGGCGCACGCCAACAAGCTCAGGTTCCGGCCGCGCGCCTATTCCTATGTCGGCGCGGTGCCGATGCTCGATATTTTCGACCGCCCGATCACCGACTGGGACTCGGTTGCAAAACGCATCTTCGATGTCTTTTTCTCGTTGCTGGCAATCGCGCTTTTATGGCCGGTCATGGTCTGCACGGCCATCGCCATCAAGCTCGATTCCAAGGGGCCGGTCCTGTTCAAGCAGAAACGTCACGGCTTCAACAATGAAGTCATCGAAGTCTTCAAGTTCCGCTCGATGTTCACCGATCAGTGCGACCCGGCAGCCCGCGTGGTCGTGACCAAGGGCGATCCGCGCGTGACCAAGGTGGGAAGGTTCATCCGCAAGACCTCCATCGACGAACTGCCGCAGTTCTTCAATGTGCTGCGCGGCGACCTTTCGCTGGTGGGGCCCCGTCCGCATGCCGTCGTCGCCGTGGCGCAGGACCGGCTCTTCGCCGAGGTCGTGGACGGCTACTTCGCCCGCCACCGGGTCAAGCCCGGCGTCACCGGCTGGGCGCAGATCAACGGCTGGCGCGGCGAGATCGACAATGACGAGAAGATCAAGCAGCGCACGGCCTGCGATCTCTACTACATCGAGAACTGGTCGCTGTTGTTCGATCTCAAGATCCTGTTTCTCACACCCGTCCGGCTCTTCAATACGGAACACGCCTATTGACCAGCGCCGCCCTCCCCGCATCTCCCGCGTTTCAGCCGCAACGCGCGGCGATCTCGATGCTGGCCTCGCTGTGCGTGGCCTTCGGCGTGTTCCTCTCGGGGTTTGTCATCAACGAGCCGGCGCCCTATGAGCTCTTTCTTGTGGTGCTGATCGGCATCTGGGCGGTTTTCGGGCTCAGACTCTCCCGGCATATCGCACCGCTGATCGCGCTCTACGTCATCTTCAACATCGGCGGCATGTTCTCGATCCTGACCATGGACGACGTCAAGGGCACGCCCATGTATATGGCGGTGTCGCTGTTTCTGGCGTTCACCTCGATGTTTTTCGCAGCCATCATCGAAGCCGACCCGCGCCGGCTGCGCCTGATCTTCCGCGCCTATCTGGTGGCGGCGATCATCACTGCGCTGCTCGGGATCCTCGGCTATCTCGGCTTCCTGCCCGGCGGCGAAGCCTTTACCCGGTACGGCCGCGCGAAGGGCGCATTTCAGGATCCGAACGTGTTCGGGCCCTATCTGGTGCTGCCCGCGCTCTACCTGATGCATGGGCTTCTGACAGGCACGCTCAAGGCCGCGCCGCTGCGCATCGCCGGACTGCTGATCCTGGCCCTCGGCGTTTTCTTCTCGTTCTCCCGCGCGGCATGGGGCCTTCTGGCGATCTGCATGATGATGCTGGTGCTGATCATGCTCATCAAGGAACGCACCGGCGCATTCCGGCTCAAGATCCTGGTCATGAGCCTGATCGGCGCCCTTCTGCTCGTGGGCGCGATCATCGTCGCGCTGCAGTTCGACCAGATCGCCGATCTGTTTTCCGACCGCGCCAAACTGGTCCAGGCCTATGACGGCGCACGGCATGGCCGTTTCGGGCGGCACGCGATCGGATTCCTGATGGCGATGGAGCATCCGCTGGGCATAGGTCCGCTCGAATTCGGATTGATGTGGGGCGAAGACACCCACAATATCTGGCTCAAGGCGCTGATGGATTATGGCTGGCTGGGCTTTGTCAGCTATCTTGCGCTGATCATCTGGACGCTGGTGCTGGGCTTCCGCTTCCTGTTGCGCGACCGGCCATGGCAGCCCTATCTGATGCTGTCCTACATCGTTCTGGTCGGACACACGCTCATCGGCGCCGTGATCGACACCGACCATTGGCGGCATTTCTATCTGCTGATGGGAATTGTCTGGGGCTGCATCGCGCTCGAAATGCGCTGGCAGTCCAGCCTTCGCAGCCAGACCCATGGGCGCGCTCACGCGAGTCCGCCAAGGCGGAGCAAGCCAGGCTATCAGGCCTTCGCCGCCCGGAGCCAATAAGCCACCGGTACCCGTAAGCCCTATTTCTATTGAAATGGTCGGAGCGGCGGGATTCGAACCCACGACCCCTTGTCCCCCAGACAAGTGCGCTACCGGGCTGCGCTACGCTCCGACTTGCGGAAGGCCTTAGAACATCAAGGTTTTGGGGGCAAGGGCAAAAACACGTGGCGAGCCGAAAAACCGGAAAAAGCGGGTTTAGTGGGGAAAT
>NZ_JACIYP010000108.1 GCF_014359905.1 Hoeflea sp.
CGGGCCGGATCCATCGACGTGGGTCCGGCCCGTTTCGTTTGAGCTGTGATCAGGCGCGCCAGCGCAGCAGCCAGCGTTCGGCGCGGCTGATGAGCCAGCCGACGGTGAGCCCCAGCACCGAGAGCATTGCGACGCCGGCGATGAGCTGGTCGGTGGCAAACAGCGCGCCCGCCATCAGGATATAGGCGCCGATGCCGAATTCCGCGCCGATCATTTCGGCCGCCACCAGCAGGATGATGGCGATGGAGGCGGAGATGCGGAAGCCAGAAAGGATGGCCGGAAGGGCGCCGGGAATGATGATCTTGCGCACGATCGACAGCCAGGACAGGCCGAAGGACTGGCCCATGCGGATCAGGTTGCGGTCGACATTGTCGACCCCGCCATAGGTGGCGATGACGGTGGGGAAGAACACGCCGAACAGGATGGTGGCGACCTTCGAGCCTTCGCCGATGCCGAACCAGATGATGAACAGCGGCAGCAGCGCGATCTTGGGGATCGGAAACAGGGCCGAGACGAAGGGCGAGACACCGGCCCGCACGATCGAGAACAGCGCGATGGCAAGCCCGACGGTAACGCCGATCAGGCTGCCCAGACTCCAGCCGACCACCAGCCGGTAGAGGCTGGCCGAGAGGTGCTTCCAGATCATGCCGGTCTCGAACAGATCCGACATGGCGCCGGCCGCTTCCGAGGGGGCGGGGAGCGCAATGTTGGAGATGAAGCCGGTCTGCGAGCCGATTTCCCAGAGGATCACCAGAACCACAAAAAGCAGGAGTGCCACGAACCGGTGCCGCCTGTGGACAAATCCGCCGCCGCGGAACGGCACCGGCTTGACCGTGGCCTTGCTGACGGCGTTGCGGTTCTGCTTGAGGTCGCTGGCGTTGCGCCGGGGCTTTTCCAGGCCGGTGGTGGCGTCAAGCGACATCGGACAGCTCCCGGTCTGCGGCGCGGGCCTCGTCGCGCATGGCTTCCCAGAGCCTGCGCTGGATGGCGGTGGTCTCGGCGGGATGATTGATCCGCTCATTGAGCGGTATGTCGATGTCGACGATCTCGCGGATTTTTCCGGGCCGGCGCGACAGCATGACGATGCGGTGGCCGAGGCGGACTGCTTCGGCGAGGTTGTGGGTGATGTAGCAGGCGGAAAAGCCGACCTGTCCCCAAAGTTCGACAAGATCGTCCATCAGCAATTCGCGGGTCTGGCTGTCGAGCGCCGAGAGCGGCTCGTCCATCAGCATCACCGCCGGATTGACCGAGAGCGCCCGGGCGATGGCCACGCGCTGCTTCATGCCGCCCGACAATTGCCGCGGCCAGGCCTGTGCGAACTCGGAAAGCTTGGTGCGGGCTAGAACATCATCAATGATGGCGCGCGCCTGGTCTTTCGGAATGGCATGGTCTTCGAGCACGAGGCTGACATTGCCCTCGACCGTGCGCCAGGGCAGAAGGGCAAAATCCTGGAACACGTAAGTGAGCGGGTTGAGACTGTCGGCGGGCGGATCGCCGGCAATCAGGGCCGCGCCCACATCGGGCTTTTCCAGTCCGCCCAGAATGCGCAGCAGGGTCGACTTGCCGCAGCCGGACGGGCCGACGATGCAGACGATTTCACCCGAACCGACCGTGAGCGAAATGTCGCTGAGAACGTCAACGCTCCCATAGGAATGGCTGACGTGATCGAGGATCAGTTCCATGGCCGGGTATCCTGCTTTTCATTTCAGGGCGGTCCGCGACGATGAAGCCGCAGACCGCTTTCTCGATTGTCGGTTCTAAGGCTCAGTAGGCCTCGACGAAGCTGGTGTCGACCAGGTCTTCCATGGTGACGCCCTCGGGCGCCAGCTTCTCGGACTGGAACCATGTGAGCTGGTCCTCGACGCTCGCGATGTTGAGCTTCGCCCCAGAATTGATGCGCATGGCGCCGGCTGCAATCCGCGGGCCGGCCTTGTCGATCGGCTGGTCGGCATAGACATACTGGTGCACCATGCCGGTGATCGCGGCCACGTCGTCGGCGCCCATGGTCTTGTCGACGAAGGCTGCGTTGTAATCGTCGATGCCCTTGGACAGGCCGGCGAGGAAGCGGGTGACGAGGTCCCGGTTTTCGGTGACGTTCCTGGTCGATGTGAAAACCGTGGTGACCTGGTAGTTGTCGATGTAATCGGAGACCTTGCCGATTTCGACGACTTCCGGACCCTTGGTCAGCGCGCCGGCGATGTTGGGAACGATCGACCAGGCGTCGATCTGGCCGGATTTCAGCGCGGCGATCACGGCCGGCACTTTCTGCATCGGCGTGATCCTGAGGTCGGAGCGGGCAAAGCCCGCCTTGTCGGCGATCTTGTGCGCCATGTAGTGGAACGAGGAGCCCTGGGTGGTGACGCCGAAGCTGCGGCCTGCAAGCTTGTCGGGGCTGGTGACGCCCTCGTCATGGGCGGCCTTGGAGACCAGGATCTTCTGGCCCTCGATCTCCGGCGTCTCCTGCAGCGCGCCGCCGATGATGCGCACCGCGCCCTTTTCGGCCAGGCTGATGAGGCCGCCGGAAATGGCGGTCATGCCGAAATCGATGTCGCCCGAGGCGATCGCCACCGCCATCGGCTGGGCCGCCTGGAAGCTCACGAATTCGACGTCGAGATCCTGCTCGTCGAAATAGCCCTTGCCCTCGGCGATGATGCTTGGCGAATGCGATGTGAGCGACAGGATGCCGATCTTGATGGCGTCGGCGGCCCGGGCGGCCGGCGTCAATGCGGCGCTTGCCACAAGCCCGAGGGCTGTCGCGGCAAACAGGGAAAGTGCGGTTCTGCGTGTCGTCCTGATCATGAGATCCTCCCGGTTGTCTGGTCTCGTCTTGTGAAGTGTCGGCGGTGGCATAGCACCTGTTTCGTGTGAATGAAGCCGCTCCCGATTGCGACAAAAATGCCGCCCTGGCCAAAGTGGTGATCGAGGATGATGAGGCCAATCAAAGGATTGAGAGAGAAGGGCGGTGTCCGCTCCAATGTCGGAAAGCCAGACCAGCTCACCCCGTTCCAGGCGCTCCGGCTCCCCGAGTTGTCCAAGGTGTGGGCGGGTTATGTAGGCGGCATCGACGGGTCAGTCAATCACTGCTGTCCGGCGACAAACGCGACCGGGCGACGGCCGCGGGATCCTCGAAATCGAGATTGCAGCACATGCGGTAGGCTTCGAGCTGGTCCGCGTCGAGTTTGCCGCGCTTGAAGAAATACATCGCAGCGCCATAGCGTGCGAGACCCGATCCGAGTTCGCCCAGCGGCAGGCGGAGCAATTCCAGTTGCTCCCGGTCTTCCGCGGTTTCGGGCTCGATCGGCTGCATTGTCTTGTCCTTGGCGGGGCGATGGAACGGCCCGGCGTCTCAGTAATCGCCCGGCGGTGTGGCCGAGCGGCGAGGGTGCACGAAAAACGGCTTGTCGACCAGTTGGCAGCGCGCCATGCGGCGCTGCCAGCGGATTTCCTTCTGCAGATAGATCTCGACCCAGAGATCGCCGGTCACCGACTGGCCATAGGGCGCGTCGAGCCAGGCATAGGCGACGTTGCGCTTGCAGGTGGGCGACCACAGGGCGGAGGTGACCATGCCCACCTCGCGGGTCTTCTTGTGATAGACCAGCGCATTGTGGGCCGGCTTGTCGCGCTCGATCTCGATCGCCACCAGCTTGCGGCGCGGGGGCTTTTTGGACATCTCCAGCAGCGCGCGGCGGCCGTTGAAATGCGGCTTGTCGAGCGCCACCAGCCAGTCGAGCCCCAGTTCATAGGGCGTGCTGGCGCGATCGGTCCGGAGCACGGTCTGGGCCGAGAGGAAATCGATCTTCGGCAGCAGGAATCCGGCCTCGATGCGCGCCATGTCAAGCGCCTCATAGCCGATGACGCGCAAGCCCCGCAGCTTGCCTGCCGCCATCAGCGCATCCCAGACGGCAAGCGCGTCGGTTGGCCTGATCCAGAGCTCGTAGCCGAGATCGCCGGTGAAGCCTGTGCGCGAGATGCTCACGGTGGCGCCGGCGATGGTGAAGTCGGCGATGCCGAAAGGCTTCAGCGTCTCGACACCGGTCAGGCCCATATCCTTGAGAAGGGCGCAGCTGGTCGGGCCTTGCAGCGCCAGGCCCGCGACCTCGCGGGTGACGTCGCGGATTTGGACATCGAAGCCCCAGGCGATGTCCTCGAGCCAGGAGAGCTGCGGCTCCTGGCAGCAGAGGCGAAACTCGGTCTCGGAGTAGCGGAAGACGGTGCCGTCATCGACTACGTTGCCGTCCTCGTCGCACCAGATGCAATAGGCGACGCGGCCGGGCTTCAGCTTTCTAATGTCGCGGGTCACCAGACGGTTGACCACGGCTTCCGCGTCCGGGCCGGAAATCGCGTATTTGCACATCGGCGAAATGTCGAACAGGGTCGACTGGTTGCGGATGGCGAAATACTCGAATTCGACGGTGTCGAGCACGGAGGGCGAGGCGTAGCCCATCCAGTTCATCCAGGACTGCTGGCGATTGTGGGCGAGGAGGCGGTCATGAAACGGACCGGGTTCGAGACCCAGATGCACCTGCGCGACTGGTTTTGCTTTGGCGACCATCTCAGTTTCTCCCGTCGCGCAGCGCCGCAGTCGCCGCGTTGAAGCCGGCAGCGCCGGAAATGTCGCCGCCGGGATGGGCGCCCGCACCGCAGAGATAGAGGCCTGCGACCGGCATGCGGTATTGCGCGGCGCCGTCGAAGGGCCTGAGCATCAGCAGCTGGTCGACGCGCAATTCGCCGTGATGCCAGTGGCCGCCCGAAGCGCCGTAGCCGGCTTCGATGTCGGCGGGCGACATCACGCGCGATCCGGTCACGGTCGATGCGACGCCGGGCAGGGCCTCGTCCAGCACGGTGAGGGCCGACGCCGAGAGCTTTGCTTTGGCCTCGTCTGTCCAGCCGCCCTTGAGATCGTAAGGCGCGAACTGGGCGCTGACCGAGAGCCGTTTGGCCGCGCCGTCATAGCTGGCTTCGAGCGCCGGGCGGTCCGGCAGGTTTCCGTACTTGGCGGCGTTGAAGGCGGTCTCGATGGCCTGCATGGTCGGGGCCAGCACCAACCGCTGGCCGGATTTGAGCGCGCCGCCGCCACGAAGTGCTGGCGCTTGCGCGATGTCGAAATCGAGCCGCGCGACCATGCCCCTGGACGCCATGTTGCGGCAGCGGCGGACGAATTCGCCGTCGAGATGTTCGACGCCGAGGAGCGTGAGCAGCGTGGTCTTGGGCGACGCGTTGGAGAGCACTACAGGCGCCGCGATCTCTTCGCCGGATGCGAGCCGGACGCCCGCTGCCCGGTCGCCGTCGACCAGGATCCTGTCCACCGGCGCACCGGTGCGGATCTCGCCGCCGGCAGCCGTCACGCAGTCGCTCAGAGCCCTGACCAGCGCGTCCGGGCCGCCCTCGGGCATCACCCGCAGGCCGTGGCCGTGCGGCGAGTGCGAAGCCATACGGTAGAGCAATGTGAGAACCGTGCCGGGCGAGCGCGGACCCATGGCGCCGCCGAGCGTGGCGTCCATGGCGAGGAGCCCCGCGAGCGGGCCGTCGCCGATTTCGTCGTTCAACAGGTCCCAGGCGTTCGACAGCACGATGCGCAGCAGGTCGCGCATCTCGGCCTTGCCGAGCAGGCGCATCTTCAGCGCCATGCGGGCGAGGCCGGCCATCTCGCTGAGATTCGCCTTGCCGAGGCTCGGCGGGGTTTCGAGCAGCATGGCGCCCAGCGCCCGGGCCTGGCGGCCGAGCCGGGCATAAAGCGCGGCATAGGCCTCGGCGGTGGCGATGTCGACGCCCGTCGCCAGGCCGCCCGAGACACGCACCGGCGGCCCGTCTGCGCCGAAACTCAGTACATCGAGCGGCTTTGCCGCATAGAGCATCGTCTGGTCGAGCTGCAGCGCTTTCGCGATTTCCGGGCGCAGGGCATAGGGCAGGGGCGCGACACGGAAATCCGCGTCGCCGAGCATGCCGCCCAGGTGACCGCGGGCCTCGAGCACCAGAACCTTGCGGCCCTTGCGCGCAAGAACGGCGGCGGCGACCAGACCGTTGTGGCCGGCGCCGATGAGGATGGCGTCGTAACGCGGGCTCATGCGGAGAACCCCATGTCGATGCGGTGGCCGAGATCGCTCAGCACTTCGCGCGCCGCGTTGGCGCCGGGCGCGCCCATGACGCCGCCGCCGGGATGGGTGGAGGATCCGCACATGTAGAGCCCCTTGATCGGCGAGCGGTATTGCGCGTAGCCGGGCACCGGGCGGTTGAACAGCAGCTGGTCGAAGGTGAGCTCGCCCTGGAAGATGTTGCCTTCGGTCAGGCCCACCTGGTCCTCGATGTCCTTGGGGCTGCGTATCTCCTTGTGGACGATCAGCTTGCGGAAATCCGGGCTGTGGCGCTCGATCTTGGAGATCACGGTTTCGGCGAAGGCCTCGCGGTTGGCGTCGTCCCATTCGCCGTCGGCGAGTTCGTAGGGCGCGTATTGCACGAAGATCGTGGCGTAGTGCTTGCCGGGCGGGGCCATGGTCGGGTCGATCTGGGTCGGGATCAGGAAATCGACATAGGGGCTGGCCGACCATTTGCCGTCCTTCCAGTCGTCATAGGCGCGCTCGATCTCCTCCATGTCGTCGAGAAAGTGCAGGTCGCCGCGCAGGAAGGAAGCGTCCTTCGGCGCGCCGGTGAATGTCGGCATGCCGTCGAGCGCGATATTGAGCTTTCCGGACGAGCCGCGGAAGCGGTAGCGCTTGACGCCCTTGACGAAATCCGCTGGCAGTTCCTTCTCGTCGGTGTGATCGACGAAGGTGCGGCGCACATCCATGCCGGAGACAACGGTGTCTGCCTGCAACTCGTCGCCGTTTTCGAGCACGACGCCGCGCACCTTGCCGTCGCGGACGGTGAAATGGTCGAGGCCGGAGCCCATGCGGATCTCGCCGCCCGAGGCCTCGAACGAGCGCGCCATGGCCTGGGTGATCGAGCCCATGCCGCCGCGGGCGAAACCCCAGGCGCCGATGGCGCCGTCTACCTCGCCCATGTAGTGATGCAGCAGCACGTAAGCCGTGCCGGGCGAATAGGGGCCCAGGCCCGTACCGATGATGCCGGAGCCTGCGATATAGGCCTTGATCATCGGGGTTTCGAAATACTGGTCGAGATAGTCGGCGATCGACATGGTCCAGAAGCGGACGGTCTCAGCCATTTCGCGCGGACCCAGATTGTGAAACCGCTTGATGATGTAGAGCAGCTCGGCGATGTCGCGGGGCTTCATCGAAGTGGGATCGGGGGCGGTGCGCAAGAGCAAAGGCTTGATGAACTTGCACTGGCGCATAACCGCGCGGGCATAGCGCTCGTAGCCGTCGGCGTCGCGCGGCGAATGGCGGACCAGTTCCCGGCGCAGCGCGTCATGGTCCGACATATAGGCGAAATAGTCGCCCCTGGAATCGAACACCGCGCCGCCCTCGTAGGGGATCACCTGAAGGCCGTACTTCGGCAGCTCCAGCGCCCGGATGATCTCCGGGCGGAGCAGCGAGCAGACATAGGAGCAGTTGGAATAGGTCCAGCCGGGCGTCAGCGACAGGCTGACCGCGGCGCCGCCGACATGATCCTCCTTCTCGACGATCACGGTCTTCAGGCCGGCGCGGGCCATGAAGCAGGCGGCGGTGAGCCCGTTGTGGCCTGCTCCTACGATGATCGCGTCATATGTCATGGCCGGTCCCGGATTGGTAAAATCCAAGGCTAGAATAAACTGAGCGTTCAGTCAAAAAATTTGTTCTGCAAAGTTTTCCGCCTGCACCGGGGCGATGGGGGTTCGATCAAGCGCAGCATTTGCCTGCGGCGCAATTTCATCGCCTGAACCGATTCCGCTTTGCGCAAATATGCAGTAGACAGGGGACATGACACACCCGGCCGATGTCCAGAAGATCTCTCCGACGAGCCTGCGCACCCAGGCCCGGATGATCGAGGCCGTGGTCGAGGTGGTGGCCCAGCATGGCATCTCCGGCACCACCTTCGCCAATGTCTCGGCGACGGCGGGCGTGTCCCAGGGCGCGCTGGTGTTCCATTTCAAGACCAAGGAAGGGCTGCTGACCGAGACCCTGACGCGGCTGCTGCAGGAGTACGAACAGGCCTGGAGGGCGGCGTTTTCCTCGCCCGATCCGCTCGACCGGATCCTCGGCCTCATCCGCGCCGATTTCAAACCGTCGATCTGCGGCCGCAAGAAGCTGGCCCTGTGGTTTTCGTTCTGGGGCGAAGCCGGCGTGCAGCTGCTTTACAACAAGATCTGCGTTGCTGCCGAGGATGCGCGCCACCAGGCGATGCTGAGCAGTTGCCGGGAGCTGGTGGAAACCACCGGGGGCCCCGATCCCGAACTTCTGACCAATTCGATCGACGCCTTCACCGACGGGCTGTGGCTGCAGATGCACATCCAGAGCCAGCCGATCACCCGGACCGAAGCGCTCGAGTCGGCGCTTGCGCATCTGCGCCTGCTGCTGCCGCATCACGCCGGCCGGATCTGAACCCGGGCGCGCATGGCGCGCTTCAGGCGGACGTCCGCCGATCCGAATCTTGGGTCGCAGGCCTGTGGACAACACCGTGCGGCTTTGGGTGCGGAGGGCGGTTCGATGGCGCCGGGAATGGTGCGGCGAGGGTCTTGCCGGGTTCCTGCTATTGAATGAACGTTCAACAAACGTGTTGCAATGTCAGCTCATTCCGCCAATAATTCGCCAATCGCAATTGAACCAGGGCCACGATCCATCATGCGAGATGGCATTCCCGATCCGACATCAAAGGCGCACTCGGCCTCCTTGGCCGACGAGGCTGCGCCGGAATATGACGATACGGCGATCCGGTTCCTGGAGGCGCTGTGGGGGGAGGGCTTCCTGTCGCCGGGCGGACCGGACGAGGTTCGCCGGGTCGTTGCGGATCTCGATTTTTCGGGAAAGCGTGTGCTTGATATCGGCTGCGGGTCGGGCGGCATTACCCTGTTCCTGGCCAGGGAATACCAGCCTGCCCGGATCGTCGGCTACGATGTCGAGCAGCCGGTCGTGGATCTCGCGACGCAGCGCGCACGCGAGCAGGGGCTGGACGATATCGCCAGCTTCGTGCGCGGCGAGCCGGGGCCGCTGCCGTTTCCCGTCGAGAGCTTCGACATCGTCTTCTCCAAGGACGCGCTCGTTCATGTGGCCGACAAGGAGGCGCTGTTCGCCGACATCTTCCGGCTGCTCAAGCCCGGCGGCACGTTTGCGGCGAGCGACTGGCTGACCTCGCATGACGGTGAGCCGTCGGAGGCGATGCGCACCTATCTCGCAGCCGAAGGCCTGAGTTTCGGCATGGCGTCAGCCGCCCGCTACGAGGCGGCGATGGCGGAAGCGGGCTTTGTCGATATCCGCACCGTCAACCGGAATGCCTGGTATCGCGAGGTGGCGCGCGGCGAGCTGGAGCGGCTCAAGGGGCCGCTTTATGCGCCGGTCGCCGAAGCGGTGGGCGCAGCCTATGTCGACAAGAACATCAAGACCTGGAGCGCCATGCAGACGGTGCTCGACAGCGGCGAACATTGCCCGACCCATGTGTTCGGAACCAGGCCGGTTTGACGCGCATCCCTGATCAAAAGGAACAATGCCCTGAGCGAAGGATTTAAACAGGAGAACTCCGCACCGGCCACGCCGGGGACGGAGGCAGCCCGCCGCCGCGAGCCCAAGGCGCTGCGCCGGGAGCAGCTGATCAACGCCACCATCGATTCGCTGGCCAAGCGGGGCTATGCCGCCACGACGCTTGCCGATGTGGCCGATGGCGCGGGACTGTCGCGCGGAATCGTGAATTTCCATTTCGCCAGCAAGGAAAACCTGCTAGCCGAAACCATCAGGTTCCTGCAGGACGAGTACACCGCCAACTGGCAGGCGATGGTGGCCAAGGCCGCGCCCGACACCGCCTCGCAATTGCTCGCCATGGTGACCGCCGATCTCGACAAGAAGATCTGCACCCACCGCAAGCTCGCCGCCTGGTTCGCGCTGATCACCGAATCGCGCTCCAAGCCGGCCTACCGGGAAATGGCCTGGGAGCGGGACGAGAGATACCGCGTCCTGCTGGCATCGATCTGCCTGAAGGCCAGGGAGGAGGGCGGCTATGCGTTCGATCCGCAGAGCACGGCGGATGCGATCTACGCCATGCAGGAAGGGCTGTGGCTGAGGATGATGCTGTTCGGCCGCGGCTACAAGCGCGAAGCCGCCCTCGGCGTGGTGCTCGACGCGCTGTGCACGATTTTCCCCAGACACTTCGCACCCGGCGGCATGCCGCTGAAAACCAAAGCAGAAGACCAACAGAGGAGAGATCAACAATGAAGAATAAAAGATACGGAGGCCTGATTTCCGGCTTCGCCCTTGCCCTGACGCTCAGCGTTGCCCCGATGGCGGCGTCCGCTGCCGATGGCGACCTTACCGTGTTTGACTGGGCTGGTTATGAGGATCCGGCTTTCCACCCGGCCTATGTGGAAAAACACGGTGGTTCACCGACTTTCGCGTTCTTTGGCGACGAGGATGAAGCATTCCAGAAGCTTCGCACCGGTTTTAGGGCCGATGTGGCCCATCCATGCTCGCAGAGCGTGACGAAATGGCGCGATGCGGGCATGCTCAAGCCTCTCGACACGTCGCGGATTCCCGAATGGGACAATATCGTGCCCGGTTTCAAGGCCATGAAAGGCATGATGACCACCGAGGACGGTCAAGCCTGGATGGTGCCTTTTGAATGGGGCAACACCGCGCTCACCTACCGGACAGACACCGTGGAGGAGGCCGAGGTCCAATCGCTCAAGGCCTTTGCCGATCCGAAGTTCAAGGACCGTGTCTCGATTCCTGACAATGTCGACGATGCCTACGCGCTGGCATCCCTTGCCATCGGCCTGAAGGATTGGTCCGGCATGACCGATACGCAATTTGAGGAAGCCTCGGCGTTCCTGCGCGCGGTTCATGAAAATGTCCGCATCTACTGGACCGACAACACAGAACTGAGCCAGGCCATTGCCGGCCAGGAGGTCGATCTGGCCTGGGCGTGGAACGAGACCGCGACCACGCTGCAGGCCGACAACGTGCCGGTGGCGATCAAGAAGGACACCGACGAAGGCCTGTCGACCTGGGTCTGCGGCTATGTGCTGCTCAAGGACGGCGAAGGCAGCGAGGACAAGGCCTACGACTATCTCAACGCCACGCTCGATCCGGCCGTGTCGTCCTACATCGTGTCTGCCTGGGGCTACGGTCATGGCAATGCCAAGGGCATGGAAGCCATCGACGCCGAGACGCTCAAGGGCGCAGGCTATGACGACGTTGCGTCCTTCGTCGACAAGACGCTGTTCCAGTCGCCGGTCCCGGTGGAACTGAAGCAGAAGATGATCGCCGAATTCGAAAAGATCAAAGCCGGATACTGATCGGTCGCCGATCACGCAAAACGCGAGAGAAGGCGCCGTTCACGCGGCGCCTTAGTTCTTTGACAAAGTCATGCCCGGGATGGCCGAAGCCATGTCCTCCGTCATTCCGGCCTTGAGCCGGAATCCAGCTACGGCGCGTCGGCGCCGTGAAAGAGTCTTTCGCGATCAAGGACTTGATCGCGCTGGATGCCGGATCAAGTCCGGCATGACGGGTGTCGAGGGACAGCCACCACAAAACGACAAGTGGTCGAAGTTGCTGGGTTTGTCAGCACTCTCAGGCGTCGTTCACGCGGCGCCTTTTTTTGTAGAGAAGGCAGGAAAGTCCCGGATCTCGCGGCTCAGCCCTGCATGATGATGAAGGCGTCACGGTCGTAGGTGATGGTGATGTCGGAGCCGACCGGAATGTCATCGGCGCCGAAATCATTGGTTTCGACGATCGACAGATGCCCGGCCTGGCCCTCGACGCCGACCATCAGCGACGTCACTTCGCCGAAATAGTTGCGGTCGATCACCTTGGCGGTGACCAGATGATCGGCCGTTTCGCCTTCCCAGACGATGCGCAGGCGCTCGGGACGGATGCCGATGATGGCGCTGGCGGGATCGGAGATCGCCTTGCCTGCGAGATGACCGGAAATTGCGCCGATGCCCGGCAGGACCGCCTTGAAACTCCTGCCGTCGACATCGAGCTGCGACGAAGTGAGGAAGTTCATGCCGCCGAGAAAGTCGGCAACCTCTCTGGTGGCGGGGTTCTGATAGATTTCCTTCGGGTCGGCGATCTGGGCGATCTGGCCCGAGAACATCACGGCGATGCGGTCGGACATGCTCAGCGCCTCATACTGGTCGTGGGTGACCAGGATGAAGGTGATGCCGATCTGGCGCTGCAGGTGCCTGAGTTCCACCTGCATCTGTTCGCGCAGGCTCTTGTCGAGCGCCGACAGCGGCTCGTCGAGCAGCAGCACCTTGGGCCGCATCACCAGGGCGCGTGCGAGCGCCACGCGCTGGCGCTGTCCACCCGAGAGCTGGTTGCCCATGCGCGGCCCCAGCTCTGCAAGCTCGACCTGGGCCAGGGCTTCCTTGACGCGCTTGTCCTCCTCCGCACGTCCGAGCCGCAGCCGCTTGAGGCCGTAGGCGATGTTCTCGGCCACATTGAGATGGGGGAAGATGGCGTAGCTCTGGAACACCATGTTGGTGGGCCTGAGGTTTGGCGGGATGCCGTCCATGGATCTGCCGCCAATCAGGATCTCGCCGGACGAGGGGTTGTCGAACCCGCCGATCATCCTGAGCAGCGTGGTCTTGCCGCATCCCGAAGGCCCCAGAAGCGAAAAGAACTCGCCTTCTCTGATCGTGGCGTTGAGTGTGTCGAGCGCCTTGAAGTTGCCGAAGCTTTTGTCGACGTTCCTGATTTCGATCATCGGGGAGGCGGTCATGGTCTGTCGGCCCGGCTGGTTGGATTGGGTTCAGGCATTGGCTGGTTTCTCATGGGCGGAGCTCCATTTTCCGTTCCGCCCGGCGCCGGAAAAGCTCCGCCGCGGTGAGCAGGACGAGGGACGCGGCGATCAGGATCGATCCGAGCGCCAGCACGTTCGGCAGCTTGGCCGCGAACCGCAACTGGCCCCAGATATAGACCGGAAGGGTCGCCTCCGTGCCGCTCAGGAAGAAGGCGAGGATGAATTCGTCGAGTGATATGGTGAATGTCACCAGAATGCTGGAGACGATCGCGGGCGCGAGCATCGGCAGCGTCACCCTGCGAAGCGTGCCGAAGGCGGTTTCGCCGAGATCGCGCGAGGCCTCCTCCATGCTCGGATCGAATCCCTCGAAGCCCGAGACCAGAACCGTGACCGAGTAGGGCAGGCAGATCAGCAGGTGCCCGAGGATGACGGTGATCAGGGACAATTGCAGCCCGAGGCCGAGCAGCACCACCAGCAGCGAGATGGCGATGATGATCTCGGGCAGGATCAGCGGCGCCATGATCAGGCTGCTGGCCGCGCCCTTGCCGCGGAAGCGGTGACGGGTGATGGCGCGGGCGGCGCAGATTCCCAGGATCGTGCTCAGGATCGCGGCGCTGACGCCGACGATCAGCGAGTTCCAGGCCGCGCCCTGCATGGCGGCGTTGCCGGACAGGCTTTCGTACCATTTTACGGTGAAGCCGGCCAAGGGCAGCATCGGCGTGGCGGAATCGTTGAAGGAAAACACCGGCAGCAGCAAAACCGGAAAATACAGGATCGCCACATAGAGGATCACATAGGCCGACAGGGCCTGCTTGGGGGAGGGAAGAAACTTCATTTGAGAAGCCTCTTGAGGCCAAGCAGCATGAGCACGATGGTGCCGGCGACCATGGAGACGATCACCATGGTGCTCACCGCAAGGGCTGCGCCCAGCGGCCAGTTGGATGCCCTGCCGAACTGCACCTGGATGGCGTTGGCGATCATGACGCCGTCCTTGCCGCCCACGAGCTTGGGCGTAACGTAATCGCCGACGGTGGGGATCATGACGATCATCAGCGCGGCAACAATGCCGGGCAGGGTCAGCGGCAGGGTGACGCGCAGGAAGCGCCGGATCGGCCCGTCGCCGAGATCGGCTGCGGCCTCGAGCAGCGAGCGGTCGAGCTTCTCGAGCGAGACGAACAGCGGCAGGATGGCGAAGGCGGCCCAGCTGTGGGCGAGCGTGATGATGACGGCGTTGACATTGTAGATCAGCCAGTTCAGCGGCTCGGTGATGATGCCGAGCGACAAAAGGCCTGAATTGAGCACGCCATTGTAGCCCAGGATCACCTTCCACGACAGGATGCGGAGCAGATAGCCCGACCAGAAGGGGACGGTGATGACGAAGAGCCACAGGCCCTTGTAGCGCCCGCCGTGAAAGGACACGAACCAGGCGACCGGGTAGGCGAGGATGACGGTGACGAAGGCGACGGTCACCGAGACGAACAGCGAGCGCATCAGCAGGTCGCGGTAGATCGGCTCGGTCAGCGCCGCCTTGTAGTTCTCGAGCGTGAAGGTGCGGTCGATGGTGAGATAATCCTGCGACCAGAAGCTGTTGGCGATGATGACGATGATCGGCCCGATCAAGAGCAGCATGGCGTAGATCAGCGGCGGCGATATGGTCAGCCAGCCCTTGCCTGTCTCCGATTGCAGGAACCGCAGGCCCGGCATCCGGCGGGCTGCGCGCTCGACTGGCAGTGTGGGGGCAGATGGCTCCAAATGTGGCTCCTCGCCGTGACCGGGGCTCTGGCGGGCGAACGCCAGCGTGCAGGGTGCCGGTTCCAGAGCCGGAGGCAGGGGAACAGGCCTCTCGATTGGAGGCCAAAAGAGAGTTGAATGCAAGCCGTTTTTCTGTCAAATTGACTGAACAGCCATTCAGTAATTTGCTTTGCAGGCGCCTCCGGGCTGTGGAAAACAGGCGCTGTCCATCCGTTTCAGGAATTTCTTGTCATGCCCGATACCCACGCCGTTCTGTTCCAGAAAGCCACCCAGGATGCGAAGGATCACCTGATTCAGCCGTGGCCGTCGGCGGGCTCGATCGGGGCTGAAGCGCGCGGCATGCTCAATGCGGGCGAGGGGATCTATGTCCATGACGACAAGGGACGCAAGCTGATCGACGGACCGGCCGGCATGTGGTGCACCAATGTCGGCCATCGCAACCAGGCGCTCGCAGACGCCATGAAGGACCAGGCGCTGGAGCTGTCCTACAATTCGCCATGGTACACGTCGAACGAGCCGTCGGCGGAACTGGCGCGTCGGATCGCCGGCCACGCGCCCGGCGATCTCAACCATGTGTTCTTCACCACGGGCGGATCGACCGCTGTGGAAAGCGCGCTCCGCTTCGCGCAGTTCTACAACAATGTGCGCGGGCTCGAGGGCAAGAAGAAGATCATCTGCCGCGATGGCGGCTATCACGGCAGCACCTATCTGTCGGCGAGCCTGAATGGCAGCCAGCGCTCGCGCAACTGGATGGATTTCGCCGACGGGATGATGATCCGGCTGTCCTGCCCCGATCCGTTCCGCCGCCCGAAGGGTCAGAGCCTGGAAGCGTTTTCCGACCAGCTGGTAAAGGAATTTGCCGACGCCGTGGCCGAGCATGGCGCGGAGAATATCGCTGCCTTCGTCGGCGAGCCGATCATGGCGTCGGGCGGCGTGATCGTGCCGCCGGAGGGCTATTTCAAGTCGATCCGCGAGATCTGCGCGGAGAACGACATCCTGTTCATCGTCGACGAGGTGGTGACCGCCTTCGGGCGGCTCGGCCATGTGTTCGCCTCGGAAGCCTGTTTCGACGTGGTGCCCGACATCATCACCTTCGCCAAGGGCGTGACCTCGGGCTATTTTCCCCTGGGCGGCATGGTGGTGTCGGACCGGCTGCTGTCGGGCCTGCGCGCATCCAACCACCCGGAGGCGATGTATGCCCATGGGCTGACCTATTCCAGCCATCCGATCGGCTGCGCCGTGGCGCTGAAGAATCTGGATATCCTGGAAGACGGCCTGCTGGATTATGCGCGCGAGATCACGCCGTATTTTCACGAGAAGCTGAAGGCGCTCGAGACGCTCGAACTGGTGGGCGAGGTGCGCGGCATGGGGCTGATGGCCTGCATCGAATGCGTCGCCGACCGCGACAGCCACAACCCGATCCGGCTCGACACCGAAGTGGGCGTGAGGATCGACCGGCATTGCCAGGAACTGGGGCTGCTGCTCAGGCCTCTGGTGCACATGTGCGTGATGTCGCCGCCGCTGGTGATCACGCGGCCGCAGATCGACACGATGGCCGGCATCCTGCACGAGGGGATTTCCCGCACCATGCGCGACCTGCGCGCCGAGGGGCTGTGGAACGGCTGAGGGCGCACGTCGTTCGGGTGGCTTGCCGGACACAAGCGGAAGGCGCTCCCATATCGAATATTATGGGCTGGTTCGATGGGCTAACGTGTATGGTCATCTCAGTAATGACCTTTGCGCGCCTCTGGAGGCCGATCACGCGAGACGGAACTGATGATTCTGTTTCCTGTGTCTCCGCTTGGCCGAGGGGTGCGTGACGGAACCAATTCGCTTTCAACCACGTTTGGAACCCAATGGCGTATCAGGAAACCACCAGCCCGGCCTTAACGGGCATCAAGGGCCTGTGCCCCCGCTGTCAGAAAGGGCAC
>NZ_JACIYP010000109.1 GCF_014359905.1 Hoeflea sp.
GCCGCTCAGTTCGAATCGATCGAGGAGACAATAACCGATCAGAATGGGCCTTTCGGCCAGTAAGTGCGGGGCAGGGCCGATCAGATCGTAGACAAACAGCGGATCAATGAATCGATCAAATCCCTTTCTGTATGCTTCAACCGATCATACACGGCCTCGGCCAGTCCGACCATCAGCACGATTCCGAGAACGGCGGAATGGACGGCTGTGTTTCCGCATTAATAAGGTGAAGGACGTCAGTGCGTCGCCCCGTTTGCCTCCAGAAGCCACTCAATTCCTTGATGAGCGATGTGGTACGGCAGTTGCTTGGTATTCCCGTAAGCCGGCGTTGCGCGAATAGGGAAATCTTGGCGATGAACTCACTCAGTCTGGACATCAGGATTCTGCGAACTCTCCAGAGCGTCTCGGAAACAGGCAATATTACCGAAAGCGCGCGCAGGCTGGGACGCACACAGCCTGCCATCACGCTTCAGCTTCAGCGCCTGGAGACCATCTGCGGGTTCAACCTGTTTCGCAGCGAAGGCCGCAAGATGATGCTGACGCCTGACGGGGCGCTGGTGCTGTCCTATGCCAATTCCATACTCCGCCTGCATGACGAGATGCTCTCCCGCTTGCAGTCACCTGACGTCGAGGGCCACGTCGTGCTCGGCACGCCCGATCTCTACGCGGCCTTCATCCTGCCTTCGATCCTGGCTCTGTTCCGGCAGGCGTTCCCCCGTGTACAGGTGCAGCTGCAATGCTCTCTATCAACGCCGTTGGTGCGGCTGGTGCATAGAGGTGAAATTGATCTGGCTCTGGTGACGCGTATGAATGACTTTGCCGGCGGCAAAGTCGTGCGCCAGGAACAGCTGATATGGATGACGGGGGATAATTCCGCAGCCCATACTGAGACGCCGGTTCCGCTGGCCCTGCTGCCGCCGGGAAACATCTATCGGGACCATGCCATTGAATGTCTGGAAACCGTGCAACATCCATGGCGTATCGCCTGCATCAGCGAAAGTGTGAGCGGTCTGCAGGCCGCCGTCTTCTCGGGGATGGCCGTCACCGTACTGGGTCGCAGCGCACTTGTGCCGGGCATGCGCGAAATCGTGCGGGGGCCTGACTATCCGGTTCTGCCGAAAGTTGACCTGCTGCTCTACAAGGCGCCAGGGACCAAGTCTGCGGCCGCCAATGCCCTTCATGATTACCTTGCTCATTACCTGCCGCTTGGACAGAGGGCTGAGCTGATCAAGCCGATCCCGCTTAACGGTGGTAACACCGATCCGGACATGACCGCCATCAGCTGATGTGTTGGCGGTGATCAGATGGCCGGCTTCCCTACCAGTATGAGCGGCAATTTCTCTGTGGTGAATTACGCTCGGGCTGTCGGGCGCTATGGAAATTAATTTTTCCGAAATTAGAAAATTATTCTAGAGCCTTTCCAGGCCTGGTCCGGGCAGCGTTGCCTGAATATTGGAGTGCATACGGTCGAGTTTCGTTGTAATTCAGTCATTTTGCAATAAAAATGTGCAACGCAAGATGAAAATTACAGCACATATGCGATCCTTATGGTTTGCATATTAATTTCTGATTTTGTGATTTCCTGGAATACTCGTCTACTACCCCTGGCGGATCAAACACGAGCCATTCGTTCTCGAAACAGGGAAATGTGCGCAATGACCAAATCCAACAACAATTCCAATATTTCACGACGCGGCCTGCTGAAGGTGGGTGCTGCGGCAGCAGGTGCAGTCGCGGGTTCAGGAGCAATCACCGGCTTCCCGACTATCTGGGCGCAGGAAATCAAGGACATTGAACTTCGCCATGTCGGCGTATCCTATTCGGTGGTGAAAGCCATTGGCGATCAGGCCGCCAAGGATCTCGGCTTCAAGGTGACGATGCAGAACCTCGATACGTCGGCATCAATCAACCGTTTCATCACCCAGCCCAATTCGGTCGACATCGCCGATCTCGAAGGCTGGCAGGCCAAGCTTGCCGCCAAGCGCGGCATTATCCAGGGCATTGAAGCCAAGAAGATCAAGCAGTTCGACAATTTCCTGCCGATCTTCACAAAGGGGGAGCTCGAAGGCAGTCAGATCGCGAACCAGGGCATCTCGCCTTACGCGGCACTTTACCTCGCCAAGAAGGATTCCACCGAACTGCACGATGGCGTCGCCGACTGGCTGACCAACGTCCCGCAGGTCTACAACGCCGATTCCATCGGCTATCGGCCGGACCTGGTCGATAAACCGGTCACCGAGTGGAAGGATCTGATCGACCCGAAATACAAGGGCAAGGCGGCCATCCTCGATGTCCCGGCGATCGGAATAATGGACGCGGCCCTATGCATGGAAAGCGCCGGACTCGTCACGTATGGCGACAAGGGCAACATGACCAAGGAAGAGATCGACAAGACCATTGACAAGTTGATCGAATTGAAGCGCGCCGGACATTTCCGCGCCACCTGGACCACATTCGATCAATCGGTGCAGCTGATGGCTGCCGGCGAGGTTGTCATACAGTCGATGTGGTCGCCCGCCGTCGCTGCCGTGCGGACCAAGGAGATTCCTTGCGTCTATGCGCCGGTCAACAAGAAGGACGGCAAGGAAGGCTATCGCGGCTGGTGCAACGGCATGGGTCTGATGAACCATCTTGAGGGCAAGAAGCTCGATGCGGCTTACGAGTACATCAACTGGTATCTCGAAGGCTGGCAGGGCGCCTTTGTCTCGCGCTACGGCTATTACAGCCCGGTTCCCTCGACCGCCAAGAAATTCATGTCCGATACGGAATGGGCCTATTGGTATGAAGGCAAGCCGGCCCCCGAGGCGATCACCGATCCCTACGGGCTGCCGATGGAAGCTGCAGGCACCGTTCGCGACGGGGGGTCCTTCGTCGAGCGCGTCACCAACATCTCCTGCTGGAACACGCTGATGGACGAAGCCGCTTACATGAACAAGCGCTGGAACGACTTCAAGGTCGCCTGACCGCCGGCATCTGGAATTGCGCCGCCCCAAAAAATCACGATCCGGGGCGGCGTAACCCCGCCGACGGTGTCGGCATCACGAAAGCTTCTGGAGCCTCTATCCATGAAACTGAGCAGGAACACGATCGGCTGGCTGAACGTCACTCCGCTACTTGCGGTGCTGATCCCATTCTTCATCGTGCCCATTCTCGTGGTCTGTGTCGCAAGCGTCATGCAGACGGACGGTTACGGTGGCATGTTCATGGATTTCACCCTGGCCAATTATGCGGACGTCGCCAGTTCGTCGCTCACCTTCAACCTGTATTTCGCGACCGTCAAATTCGCGCTGCTGACCTTGATATTTTCGTCGATCATCGGCTTCTGGGTCGCCTATTTCCTGGTGTTCCACGTCAGAAGCAAGCTCATTGCGATGGGCCTCTTCCTGGTGTGCACGGTCCCGTTCTGGACCTCGAACATCATCCGGATGATCTCGTGGATTCCGCTTCTGGGCAAGGAAGGCCTTATCAACCAGGCACTCATGGGTATTGGCCTGATCGATCAACCGCTCGAGTTCCTGCTGTATTCGGGTTTCTCAGTTGTTGTGGCCTATGTTCACCAGCTGACAATCTTCATGATCGTGCCTATCTTCAATTCGATGGCGCGGATCGACAAACGGGTGGTCGAGGCCGCGCTGGATGCGGGAGCAAGCCGTTTCGATGTCATGCGCTACATCATCCTGCCTATGTCCAAGAGCGGAGTGGCGCTCGGCGCCATCTTTGTCGTGTCCATCGTCATGGGAGATTTCTTCGTCGTCAAGGTGATGTCGGGCGGCGGCACCGCCTCCGTGGTCGGCGCGTTCTACGAAGACATCAGCGTGCTGCAATATCCGACCGCCGCGGCCAGCGCGATCATCCTGACGCTGATCGTCATGCTGATGGTCGCCGCCATCCTCCGCGTCGTCGACATTCGCAAGGAGATCACGCGATGACCGCACAAACTGGTCGCAAGAGTGTATCCCGGGGCAAACGCAAGGTGCGCCTCTCCTCGGAGCGGCCCTGGACGTTCTACGTGCTCGCCGGCTTCTTCTCGCTTTACGTGATTGCTCTCTACGGCCCGATGATCTCGATCTACGTCCTGTCGTTCCAGGATGTCCAGGGCGGTCTGGTGTTCCCGATGCGTGGCGTGTCGCTGTACTGGTTCAACGAACTGATCATGCAGACACGCGCCGGAGACGTCAGCGGCGCCTTCACCCGCTCGATGTATCTCGCCGTCTCGGTGACGCTGATTACCGTTCTGGTTTCCTTCATGGCCGGCATGGCCTTTCGCAAGCGCTTTCGGGGTGACACGATCGTCTTCTACCTGATGATAGGCAGCCTCGTGGCGCCCGGACTGGTTCTTGGCATCGGCGTCGGTCTGGGCTTCAACATGCTCGGGATCCAGACCAACTGGTACACTTCGGCGCTCGGCGCGCAGCTCTCCTGGACCTTGCCGTTCGGGATCCTGGTGATGTTTGCGGTAATGTCGCGGCTCAACAATGACTGGGAGGAAGCGGCGCGCGACCTCGGAGCGTCGCCGGCTCAGACAATCTGGCTGGTCGTCACTCCGATCCTAGCGCCCGGACTGATCGCCGTCGCCCTGTTCGGCTTCACCCTGTCCTATGACGAATTTGCCCGAACGCTGCAGACGGCCGGCCCGTTGAACACGCTGCCGCTGGAGATCTGGAGCATGACGCTGAACGTCACGTCGCCGGCGCTCTACGCACTGGGCACCGTGTCAACGGTCGTGTCCTTCCTCATCATCGGCGTCAGTCTCGGTTCGATCCTGCTTTTGCAGCGTCGCAATGCGGCCCGTCTGAACAATGATCAATAGAATGGAGAACCTGGTGAGCACTGGAAAAGGAGACATCGAGCTGGCCGGCGTGGCTAAGAGCTACGATGGAAACACCTATGCCGTGGACGGGATCAATCTGAAAATTCCGGACGGCGCCTATTGCTGTCTGCTGGGGCCGTCGGGTTGCGGCAAGAGCACGATTCTCAGGATGATTGCCGGACACGAAGACCCGAGTGTCGGCGAGATCCTGATCGGAGGGGAAGATGTCGTTGGGCTCGACCCGGTCGAGCGACGCACGGCGATGATGTTCCAGTCCTACGCACTGTTTCCGCACCTGAGCGTGCGCGACAACATCGAATTTGCCTTGAAGGTTCGCGGGATTCCGAAAGGCCTGCGCGATGACAAGGTCGACGCGATGATCGAAAAGGTGCAGTTGGGCGAATTTGCCAACCGGCTTCCGGCCCAGCTATCGGGTGGTCAGCAGCAGCGTGTCGCGCTGGCGCGGGCCGCGATCACCGAACCGCGCGTGTTGCTGCTCGACGAGCCGCTGTCGGCGTTGGACGAGCATCTGCGCATTCGCATGCGGGCCGAACTCAGCCGCATGCAGCGCGACCTCGGCATCACCTTCATTCATGTCACGCACACTCAGCTTGAAGCGATCGCACTCGCCGACATGGTTGTCGTCATGGATCAGGGCCGCATCCGCCAGGCCGCGACCGCGCCGGAGGTCTACGCCAAACCGAAGGATCGCTATGTCGCCGAATTCATCGGTGGCCAGAATGTTCTCACCGGCAAGATCGGACAGCTCAACGGCTCGCAGGCGACCCTCGCGGGGAGCATGTTCAGCGATATCCGGATTCCGCTCGACACCAGGCGCCGGCTGGAGGAGGGACAACCGCTCGATATTGCGATCCGCCGCGATGACATCGACTTGCTGCGGCCCGGAAACGCTGGCGTCCCTGAGGGATCCACCTCGATTTCCGGATCGGTCATCGGCGTCGAATACCAGGGAAATTTCGTCAAGGTGATGCTGCAGGCGGGAGGCGAGGAAGAGTTTGTCGCTTATGTGCCGGAGCGTCGCTTTTTCGAGGATGCCTTGTCCGTCGGCGATCATGTTCTTGCCGTCTGGCAGATCGATCATGCCCATCTGCTTGCCTGATACTGGAGTAATCGCATGGAAATTTCTTTTGTTCTCAATGACAAACCAACAACGGTCGAGGTGGAACCCGCCACGCTTCTGAGCGATCTCATTCGAGAAAAACTCTCTCTTACCGGGACCCATGTCGGCTGTGACACTTCGCAATGCGGCGCCTGCGTCGTTCATCTCAATGGTGACTCGGTGAAAAGCTGCACCTTGCTCGCCGTCACCGCAGCCGGGGCGGAGGTTCGCACCGTCGAAAGCCTGTCCGGACTTGAGGACGAGCTTCACCCCATGCAGCAGGCATTCCGCGACAATCACGGCCTGCAATGCGGTTTCTGCACGCCCGGAATGCTTATGGCCGCCCTCGACCTGGTCAAGCACAAGCCTGATCCCAGCGAGGCTGAAATCCGGGAGTGGCTTGAAGGCAATATCTGCCGGTGCACCGGCTACCAGAATATCGTCAAGTCCGTCATCGCAGGCGCTGCCGCCATGCGACAAGCATCTTGAGGGAGAGCATCATGTCGTCAGTCATCGGAATCGGTTCGTCACCCAAGCGCAAGGAAGATGCCCGTTTTGTTCGCGGCCGCGGCACTTATGTCGCCGACATCAAGCGCCCAAACATGCTTGCAGGTGTGTTTCTGCGCTCGGAACATGCGCATGCAATGATAACATCGATCGATGTGTCCGCTGCCCGGGCTCAGCCGGGCGTGCACGGTGTTTACACCGGCGAGGACATGAAGGCGGACAATGTCGGCGGGTTGCCGGTCGGCTGGGGCATCACCGGCAAGGATGGCAATCCGATGAAGGAGCCGCCGCACCCGCCGATCGCCCAGGGCAAGGTCCGCTATGTTGGTGATGCGGTGGCGTTCGTCGTGGCGGAGACCGAAGAGCAGGCGCAGGCGGCGGCCGAACTTATTGTAGTCGATTACCAGGTTCTTCCCGCTGTCGTCGGCCTTGTCGATGCGCTCCGGCCAGATGCGCCGGCTATCTATGACGAGGTCGAGAACAACCTGTGCTGCGACTGGCATCTGGGCAATGAACCCGCCGTCGAAGCTGCCTTCCGCGACGCCGCGCATGTCGCCAGCATCGAACTGGTCAACAACCGCCTGATCGGCAATCCGCTTGAACCGCGCGCCGCAATTGGCGAATTCGATTTCGCGACCGGCCAGTACACGCTGTGGACGACGAGCCAGTTTCCCCATGTCGTACGCCTGCTGATGGGTGAAATGGTGCTGCACATTCCCCAGCACAAGCTCCGGGTTGTTGCGCCGGATGTCGGCGGCGGCTTCGGCGTCAAGCAGTTCCATTATGCCGAGGAGGCCGTCGTGACCTGGGCTGCAGGAAAGCTTGGCCGGGCAGTCAAATGGGTCTGCCAGCGCTCGGAAGGCTTTGTCTCGGATGCGCATGGCCGCGACCATGTTACCGAGGCGGAGCTGGCTCTCGATGAAGGCGGCAAGTTCCTCGCCATGCGCGTCAAGACGCTTGCTAACATGGGCGCCTATCTGTCGACGTTCGGCCCGAATATCCCGACCAATCTGTATGCGCCGCTGCTGTCGGGGGTCTATGTGATCCCGTCGATCTATTGCGAAGTCAAATGTGTCTTCACCAACACCGTACCGGTCGATGCCTATCGTGGCGCCGGCCGGCCCGAGGCTACCTTCGTGGTCGAACGGCTGGTCGATCTGGCTGCGCGCGAGATGGGCATCGACAAGATCGAGATCCGCCGGCGCAATATGATCGACCGTGAATCCTATCCCTATCAAACGCCGGTGCTGGTCGAGTATGACAGCGGCGATCCGAAAGGTTGCCTGGATCGCGCCGAAGTGCTGGCCGATGTCGCGGGCTTCGAGGCGCGCCGCATCGAAGCGCTTGGCCGCGGCAAGTATCTGGGCCTCGGCATTTCCACCTATGTGGAAGCCTGCGGCCTGGCTCCCTCGCGGATGGCTGGCCAGCTCGGTGCCCGTGGCGGTCTGTATGAAAGCGCCACCGTTCGGGTCCATCCCTCGGGCGTGGTCACCGTGCTGATCGGCACCCACAATCATGGCCAGGGCCATGAAACGACTTTCGCCCAGATTGTCTCTGACCATCTCGGCGTTCCGTTCGATGATATCAGCGTCGTCTTCGGCGACACCGACCGGGTGCAGTTCGGCATGGGCACCTACGGCTCGCGGTCGCTGGTCGTTGGCGGCGCGGCGCTTGCCAAGGCCAATGACAAGGTAATCCTGAAGGGGCGGAAGATTGCCGCCCACCAGCTCGAAGCCGCATTCGATGACATCATCTTCGAAAAAGGCGAATTCTCCGTGGCCGGGACCGACAGGAAGAAAACCTTCGTGGAGATTGCCGGTTCGGCCTATGTGCCGTTCGATTATCCGCTCGAAACCCTCGAGCCGGGGCTGGAGGAACAGGCTTTCTACGACCCGGTGAACTTCACCTATCCGGGCGGTGCGCATTTTGCCGAGGTGGAGATTGATCCCGAAACAGGAGTTGTTGACCTCTTGCGATACACGGCGGTCGACGACGTCGGCACCATCATCAATCCGATGATTGTTGAAGGGCAGCTTCACGGCGGCATTGCCCAGGGAATCGGGCAGGCGCTGTTCGAGCACGGCGTTTACGATCCGTCGGGTCAGCTGCTGTCTGGCTCTTTCATGGACTACTGCATGCCGCGCGCCGACAATCTACCCAACTTCGTCATCGAGCCGCATTCGACGACCTGCACACACACGCCGATGGGTGTGAAGGGGTGCGGGGAGTGCGGGACCATCGGCTCGCCGGCGGCGATCATTAGTGCGGTCGTGGATGCGCTCAAGCCGTTCGGCGTCAGCCATGTCGACATGCCTGCGACGCCCAACCATATCTGGAACATCATTCGCAATTCGAGCGCCCGGGTCGCGGCAGAATAGGAGACCTCCCATGAAGGCTTTCGCATATCACAGACCTGACGGGCTCGATGCGGCGGTGGCGCTCATGGCCGCCAGCGAGAATGCCTCGCTGCTTGCGGGCGGCATGACGCTGGTGCCGACGATGAAGCAGCGGCTCGCTGCCCCCGAGTACCTTGTCGAATTATCGGCGATTCCCAGTCTGTCAGGGATCACGATGGACGGCGACACGCTCGTCATCGGGGCGATGACACGTCATGCCGATGTCGCGGGTTCGGCGCTAGTTCAGGAGAATCTGCCTGCGCTGGCCCGGCTCGCCGGCCGGATCGGCGACCAGCAGGTGCGGCATCGCGGCACCATTGGCGGCTCGATTGCCAACAATGATCCTGCCGCCGATTACCCGGCGGCGGTGCTTGCGCTGGGCGCGGATATCGCGACTAACCGGCGCAGCATTCAGGCGGATGATTTCTTTGTCGATATGTTCGAGACAGCGCTGGAACCAGGCGAGATCGTGACCTCGGTGAGAATTAAGCTGCCCGATTGCGCCGCCTATTCGAAATTTGGCAATCCGGCCTCGCGTTACGCGCTGGCTGGCGTGTTCGTGGCCCGGACCGGAGGCATGGTCCGGGTGGCGGTGACAGGCGCCGCATCATCGGTGTTCCGTGCGCAAGACATTGAAGCTGCCCTGGCCGGCAGCTTTGAAGTCGCCTCGCTGGAGCGGATATCAATGGACGCCTCTAACCTGATGTCCGACATCCATGCTGACAGTGAATACCGGGCGCAATTGGTCATGGTCATGGCCCGGCGGGCGGTCGCCATGGCCTTGAACGCCGGATAGGGAACGCCCCAAAACAGCAGCTCAATCAGCATGGTTGGTGAGAGCCGGAAAGCACCGTTCTTCGCATCCAGCGGGAACGAAAGGATGGGCTTGCGCGCGATTGCGCCGTTTCAACGAACCGATCTGGCGCCGTCCGGACAGCCGTTCACACAGCAACGATGATCTCAATCTCTGCGGAGGACATGCCAGGTGCAACAAGACAAACACAATGAGGACACTCCGGGCTTTGCCGAGCTGGATCAGGCGCAGAGGGACGCGGCCTACAACAATTCCCTTGCGGTATCCGACAGTCCGGAGCGGTTGCGGGACTGGGAGCAAAGAAGCTCGGTCTGCCGGTCGCTGCCCTCATCGCGGCTCGACATCCGTTATGGAGCCAAACCCAACAACCGGTTTGACTATTTCACGACAGGTGACCGACGTGCGCCCCTCTTCATCTTCATCCACGGCGGCTACTGGCAGCGCAACAGCAAGGAAGTCTTCGGATTCGTTTCCACCGGTCCCTGCGCCAGGGGCGTCAACGTCGCGACCATAGGTTATTCGTTGGCGCCAGCTGCAAACCTCTCGGAAATCGTCAGCGAGGTTTTCCGCGCCATCGACTGCATCGCCAGTCTGGCGGATGAACTGGGCTTTGATGCGCAGCGGATCTTTGTCGGGGGCTGGTCCGCCGGCGGACATCTGGCAGCTCTCGCAGCCGACCGGGCCGTCGTGAAGGGCGTGATCTCGATCAGCGGCATTTTCGATCTGGAGCCGATTGCACTGACCTATCTCAATAAGGAGCTTCAACTGCAACCCTTTGAAGTGCAGACGCTGGCGCCGATACGGAACCTGGCGCGTGGCAATGCAACGATGATGTTGTTCGTTGGCGGCAGTGAACTGCCGGAGTTGCAGCGACAGTCACGCGCCTATCAAGATTGTGCGCAGGCGGCAGGCCTCGATGTGTCGATGGCAGTGCTGCCCGACCTCAACCACTACACCATCATGGAGGAACTGGCGGCGCCTGAAGGGGCGGTGACGCGATCACTGCTGGAACTCGTGGCAAGAACGGCTGACGCTTGATCTACCAGCCCGGGCGTGTGGAACCTCTAATCGAACCGTACTCCCTCGGGATGCGGCAGCCCTCGAAGGGAAAATCCCGATGGAACTGAATGACGAGATCCGCATCAAGGCGCCTGTGTCGGTAGTTTATGCGGCCCTGAATGATCCGGCCGTCCTGATGGCGTGCATTCCGGGGTGCGAGGAGTTGATCAGGTGCAATAACACCGAACTGGAGGCGAAAGTCACACTCAAGATCGGTCCGATGAAGGCACGATTCAGCGGCACTGTCACTCTTGACACAGCCGGCGCGCCGCACCGGTTCTCAATTACCGGTGTCGGCAATGGTGGTATTGCCGGCTTTGCCAAGGGCGGAGCGGACGTTGTGCTCGAGGCGGACGGGGTGGCCACGAAACTGAAATATCTGGCGACCGCGGACATTGGTGGCAAGATGGCGCAGCTCGGCAGCAGGCTGGTGCAGAGCACCGCGAGCAAACTGTCAGGTCAGTTTTTTGCGCGGTTTGTGGAGATTGTAGAGTTAGGGAGCGAGACAATGACCAGACGAAGTAGAGACGAAGTTGGAGAGAAAACGGAATTTTGACGGCACTGTAGATCTAACGTGACCGGTGTTCTGCGTCCACATTGCACGCTTTCGCCTGACCTGTGATCGTCGTTCCATGGCGTTGGTGCGCGGATCAGCCAATGAGCGGAGCTCGTTCTTTGATGGGTCCGCCTATTTGGTTGCTCCCGCCGATGCTTGGCAACGAACGGATTTCGGGCGTCCGCAGGCGCGCATTCGGTTCAAAATCGTGACCCCGATTGCAGCCTCTGTCTGTTGAGCAAGGAATGAGCGAGCACGCAAACGCGGTCCGATGACGCCCTTGTATCGACCCATCGCAGTTTCAGCCAAAGCTCGCTTGCCGTAGCCGGTTGATGCCTGCCATTTAAGCCGGCCATCTATCTGCATAGAGGTTATGTGGTCGTCTCTCTGGCAGCATGCTTGGGCGGTAGGCCGTACAACCGCGTTCGATCGCGGTGGAATGACGACCCTTGCGTCTGCGCTGTGACGCAGAACTGCGTCGTAGGATGGATCGCCATCATAGGCTCCATCGGCAGTGAGCTGGCCGATCTCATCATCAATCTGATCAAGCAGTGCCTGCAGCTGCGAGGCGTCGCCTGTTTCCTGATCTGTCAGGCTATGGGCAATGATTTCGCCACTGTCGGCGTCAACAGCCAGATGCAGTTTTCTCCAGCCACGCCGGGACTTTGTCCCATGCTTTTCTTCCAGCCATTGGCCGGCGCCATAGATCTTCAGCCCGGTGCTGTCGACCAGAACGTGAATGGGCTCGCCTGGCACATTCTGTCGGTCGTTGCTTCTGGCCGATGGCTTCCAGGTTCTGGCCCTCCGGCTGAGCGTGGTGTGATCGGGCACAGGCAGATCCAATCTCATGATATCAAGTACTGAACTCAGAAGCCCTTCGCTCTGGCGCAACCGCAATCCGAATACCATGCCCAAAGTCAACGTAGTTTCGATCGCTACATCAGAGTAAAGCGGCTGGCCTCCCCTCGTCTTGCGTCGTGGAGCAGCCCAGCCGCTAAGCGCTTCCGGCGTTATCCAAAGGGTCAAACTGCCACGGCGGCGAAGGCCAGTCTCATACTCCGCCCAGTTCGTTACCTTGAACTTCATCTTGCCGATGTGATGGCGCCGAGCGGCGTTATGTTTGTGCGGCATGCTGGACCAATCAAGCTATTTTGATCCCCGCCGCATAGACGCAAAACGTTGAAATCTTATCCCTGCACCAATGCCCGTTCAGGGTGTCGTGCGCCAGCATGATGCCGGACCTCTCGCCTCCGATTGGACGGCCGCGGGTGTACTGTCAGTCCCGTTTGCCCGCGCCAAGGTATCGGGCCAGAACGAACGCCGCGGTGAAGGCGATCTCGGAGGCGGCATCGGTTGCCACCTTTCGCTGTACCCCGGGCTGCTTCCTTGACGGGTCACCCGGGTCATGTTTCGACAACAGCCCGTGCGCGAGGAACACGAAACCCGCCGAAAGCATCAGGTATCCCAGGCCAATCATGAGTGCAGCCGATCCATGCCCGACGGCCGCGCCGAGCGTGAGATAGGCCCAGACCGTCAGGAACCCGACGCCGGTGGCGCCCATCAGTCCACCGGCCAAGGCCAGCAAGACTGGCAACAACAGTTTCCGAATGTCCAAACGGACATTTCGGCCAATGCTGTGCACCATGTCATCGAGAATACCCATCAACGCCGCGACAGGGCGCCGACCAGAAAACCCGCGACCGCCGCGAGGCCGATCGACATCCAAGGGTGTGCTGCAACGGACGTCTCCAGCTGCGCCTCGGCAGAGCGACCCCTGGCCTCGGCATAATGCTTCGCTTCGCCAAGGCCTTCCGCGATGTCCGCGGCCATGCTTCTGCCACGACGTTCCGTGATCGCGCCGACGGTCTCTGCTAGCCGCGACATGTCTGCCCGCAGGGCGGCCAGTTGCTCGCTGATCGCCTCGTAATCACTGGCAGCGGATGCGCCCTTGGCTGTCTTGCTGTCATCTGCCATGTTTTCCTCCGTTGGTTTCGAGTGGTTCGGATGCCAGTCCACGTCGCTTGCGGCGGATCTTTCAAATCGCAAGGGGGCTGGCCGGATTGGCCTAGACCCGAACGACCTCCGGCGCCTGCTCGCTGGTCTCACCCAAGAAAGCCTCATCGGAGGCATCCGCCTCGGCCTTCGTCTTCTGAACCAGCTTGTCGCGGTGATGCGGAGGTCCGTAGATCGTGTAGAGCTTGAGCACGTCATGCCCGGTGCAGATCACGTTGTGATGGGCGCCCGCCGGCACGACGACGCCATCGCCGGCCTTGACCTTGTGCGTCACGCCATCGATCACGACAATGCCCTTGCCGTCTTCGATGCGAAAGAACTGATCGGTAGCGGCATGAATCTCGCCGCCGATTTCTTCACCCGGCTTGATGGACATCAGGACCAGCTGCAGCTTCGAGCCTGAATAGAGCACGCGCCGGAAATCGGTATTGTTTTCCGTCAGGTCTTCGATATTGGCGACATAGCCTATCATGTGGCACCTCTCCAATTGTTGCGTCGTCTGGACTGGCGACATGACCCTGCCTGTCGGAGACAGAAGCCCGGCGCACTAATCGGCGTTAGCGACACCTCGGGGCTCACCACCGATGGGTTCACGCGACCGTGAGCGACTCGAAGCAGCAAAGCTGCGGTGACACCGACTAGCTTCATATATAAAGCTACGCCCGCCCTCATGGGCCCGCATTGATCTGCGTCAACACAAGGCAACGGCTTTTCCCTCATCTTGTCGCATCCGACCTTGGTTTTACGCGAGTGGAAGCGGGAAGCTATCGCCTGGCGGCGGGTTCGAGCGGCGTTCACCTGGCGTCACGAGCTGCCAGCCATCGCAAGCGTCAGGGCGGGCGTGTCTGGGCGGCTTTGGAGGAGATCAAGGAGCGCCGACTCCGTCGGAGTCCCCGCCACTTCCTCGGTCCAGACCCGGAAGAGCTTCAGGTCGTAGCGGCCAAAGGACGTGATCATCGCGCCATCGGCGGCGTCTCGGCCGCGAACCATCAGGATCCGTCCGATCCGCGGCGTGTTGTAGCGCGCGTCGAAAGTGTACCAGCGGCCCTCTAGGAATGCCTCGAACCAGGCGCAGAAATCGCCGGGCCCGGAGGGCGGCACGCCAATGTCGCCCAGATAGCCGCTGGCGTAGCGCGCAGGGATGTTCATTGCCCGACAGAGCGCAATCGCCAGGTGGGCGAAGTCGCGGCAGACGCCGGTGGCTTCCAGCAGCGCATCGGCCGCGGTCTTTGTCGGGCGCCCGAACTTGTAGCCGAAGGTGATGTGATTGTGGACGAAGTTGCAGATCGTCTGGACCCGCTCCCAGCCGGCTGGCGTGGTCCCAAAGAGCGCCCAGGCCCTCTCGGAGAGTTCGTCCGACTCGCAGTAGCGGCTCGCCGTGATGAAGGGCAGCGTCTCGTGGGGCAGGTGGGACACCTCGTGCTGCCGTGCGTTCCAGTTGAAGACATCGAGGGCTCCGTCGACCTCCGCCACGTTGTCGGTCCAGATCCGCAAACCGCCGGGCGGCGCGATCAGCCGGGCCCGCCGGTTGTCGAAGGGATCGAGGAAGTCCTCAATCGGAACCTCCGGCTCCGTCCGGATCCGGTCCGGGCCGATGACACGGCCGCCGAACGATGAGTGTGGCGACAACGCCAGGATCAGCGGCAGCTTGATGGCATTCTCGATGACGATTTCGAATCCGAAGCGAATGAACATATGACTTACTCGCGGTGCCTGTCCCTAAAATAGTGTACCTCACGGCAGATTGCGCGTCACGCTGCCAGATTGGAACGGATTTCCTTGCAGACCGGACACGGCCGATGACCACGTTCCGCGTACGCTATCGCATGAGCTATTTCTACGACCGGCCGGTGGAGTTCGGCCTGCACCAGCTACCAGCTCATGGTGAGACCGCGCGATGGGCATGACATGCGGCTCCTCGCCTCGATCCTCTCCGTTACGCATGGGGTCTCAGACACTGCTCATTCAGGTTCGCGCCGCCGTTGCCGACGGCCGGCTCAAGCAGGCCAAGCTTGTCCTCGCGGCTTGACCCCCAACTTTTCCCAATCGCTCAAACAACTTGGCAATGCCTTTATGTGCATATATGATGCGCATGAAACGAGGTGCAATTATGCAAAGCCAAACGGCCCCTAAAAAACCCACGAACCTGACCCTGGACCCGTCCCTGCTGACGGAGGCCAGATCGTTCGGGGTGAATTTGTCGCAGGCGGCAGAGGCAGGTTTGCGGCGTGCCGTAGCCGAGGCGAAGGCGCAAGCCTGGCGGCACGATAATGCCGCCGCTCTCGACAGCTCGAACGCGTGGGCAGAGGCGCACGGCTTGCCTTTGGAGAAATACAGGCAGTTCTGATGGCGCGTTTCGAGGTTTTCGCAAATCCCGGCGGCGCCGGCTATGTTCTCGATGTTCAGGCAGATGTCTTGAGCGAACTGAACACGCGGATCGTGGTGCCGCTTCTGCCTCTGGCGCAAGCTCCGGTTCCGGCCCAGCGCCTCAATCCGGTGTTCAATATCGGGGACGAGCAGCATGTCATGGTCACCCAGTTCATGGCAGCGGTTCCGCGTGCGCTGTTGCGTAGCCCGGTCACCAGTCTGATGGGGCAGGACAGCGAGATTATGGCCGCACTGGACATGGCGTTGGTTGGATTCTGACCGGCAGTTGCCCCTTGTCCTGCCATCGATCAGTACACGAAACAGATTCAGAAATGAACGCAAATTCCAAAATAAAGATTATGCCACAACACATATAGCAGCCGTTTAGTAATGCGACAGTTGGGCCCGTTAGAAATGCGACAGTTTTCGCCCTTCTAGCTGGTCAAGTTCAACGCTGGAAGGAAGACTGGTTCCCGACGCCGAAGTGCTGATGGAGCTGCCATGTCTTGTTTGATTACCATGTCGCAGAAAGAGCTGAACCGGCTGGAAGCGGTTCAAAAGATCAAGGATGACCGGTTGAGTGTCGTACAGGCGGCTGAGAGCCTGGGGCTGAGCCGAAGCCAGATGTATCGGCTGTTGCAGGCTTATGAGCGTGACGGCCCGCCCGGTCTTGTGTCGCGCAAACGCGGCCAGCCCAGCAACCGGCGGGCACCGTAAAGTTAACCTACACCGTGCAAAAATGTTGCGCACGGCTTTAGCCTATGTGGTTTGCAGGCGTGCTATTTGGTTCCACAGCTCCATCGCT
>NZ_JACIYP010000011.1 GCF_014359905.1 Hoeflea sp.
TTGTCATGACTGGCTTGCCCGGCCCCCCATAACTACGCCATATATATTATCGCATTGTTAAGGCCTTTCTCGAAAGGCGAGACTGGTTGCACATTATCGCACCGCTGCCCTTTGCAGTCCGATAGGATCCATGCATCCTGCAAAGGTGTGCGGTAGGGTTTTCTTAACCAGTCATGGCGGTTTTGGACTTAGATCCCGGCTGCTTCATCGAGTATTAGTCTCAGACCTTTTGAATGGGCTGGAATTAACAAAGGGACCGGCATGTTCAAGAACCTGTTCATCATCAGCTGCGCCGTGCTGGCCGTGTCCAGCCTGCCCTATTACGCCCAGGATATCTCCGCATTTCTGTCCACGCAGGCCGGATTGGAAGAAGCGACCGCTGAAAGGCCGATGGCCGCCGCCCCGGCGCAGCCGGTCCCCGCCAGGCCAGTGGCGCATTATGCGACCGGGGCTCGGGCCGCCAGCATTCCCTTGAGCAAGGACGGCCATTTTGCCGCCGACTTCCATATCAACGGTCGCTCTGTGCGCGGCATGATCGACACCGGGGCAACCTATGTCGCCATCAACCGGTCGACGGCGCGCCATCTCGGGATCGGTGTCTCCAAGTCGGATTTCAAACATCAGGTCCGCACCGCCAATGGTCTGGCCGATGCCGCCCTGGTGACGATCGATCGCATCGAGGTCGGTTCGGTGTCGGTTGCGGGCGTCGAAGCCTTCGTGCTTGACGACGAGGCGCTGTCCACAACCCTGATCGGCATGAGCTTCATGTCGAAGCTGCAGTCCTACCGCATGGCCAACAACAAGCTCGAACTGGTCAACTGAGACCCGCTTTTAATCCTGACGGCCCAGGATGACCGGCGTCAGTTCCGGCGCGGCGTCCCCGATCGCCACGGCCCTGCGCAGTTGCTCCCGTGCCGCCGCCACCTGATCCTCGTCTCTGCCATGGACCAGCGCGAGCGGCGTGTCTTTTTCCACCCGTGCGCCGACAGGCAGCAATCCCGTCAGCCCCACCGCATGATCGACCGGATCGCCCGGCCTTGTGCGTCCGCCGCCGAGCGCCACGACGCAGAGCCCGACGCCGCGGGTGTCATAGCCGGTCACATAGCCTTCCTTGCCTGCGGTGCAGGCCACGGTGAGCGGAGCGGCGCCCAGATGCCTGTCGAAACCTTCCAGAAAATCGCTCGGGCCGCCGAGCTCGAACACCATCCGGTTGAAGATCTCGGCCGCACGTCCGTCTTCGAGCGCGCGGAGCGCCAGACTCCCGCCTTCTTCTGCACTTGCCGCCAGACCGCCGGAGACCAGCATCTCCGCGGCGAGCGCCAGTGTCACCTCCATGAGCCGGCTGTCACGCGCGGCGCCTGAAAGAAAGTCAGCGGCATTCCTGACCTCGACGGCATTGCCCGCAGCACTCGCCAAGGGCTGGCTCATGTCGGTGATCAGCGCCGTTGTCGGCATGCCGGCGCCAACGGCCACATCGACCAGCGACCGCGCAAGCTCGCGCGCGCGCTCCGGTGAGTCCATGAAGGCGCCGTTGCCGCATTTGACATCGAGCACCAGCGCGCCAAGCCCTGCGGCGAGCTTCTTCGACAGGATCGAGGCGGTGATCAGCGGGACGGATTCCACCGTCGCGGTCACGTCGCGGATGCCGTAGAAGCGCTTGTCCGCGGGCGCGAGATTGCCGGTCTGGCCGATGATGGCGCAGCCCGCGGAGCCCACGACCTTGCGGAACAGCGCATTGTCCGGCATCGCCTGATAGCCGGGGATGCTCTCCATCTTGTCGAGCGTTCCGCCGGTGTGTCCCAGGCCGCGGCCGGAGATCATCGGCACCGCCAGTCCGCAGGCCGCCGCGATCGGCGCCAGCATCAGCGAGACATTGTCGCCGACGCCGCCGGTCGAGTGCTTGTCGACCACCGGACGGTCGAGTTCGGGCCAGGCGAGAACCTCGCCCGAATCGCGCATCGCCAGCGTCAGCGCCACCGCCTCGCTGCGGCTCATGCCCTGGAAAAAGATGGCCATGGCCAGCGCCGCCACCTGGCCCTCGGTGACGCTGCCGTCGGTGAGCCCGCGAACGAAGCCCGCGATGTCGGCAGGATCGATTTCGCCGCCGTCGCGCTTGATCCGGATGATCTCCTGGGTCAGCAATTCAGTACCCCTCCGCCCCGGTCCCCGAGGACCGGTCCTCCAGCGTTGCGACAATATCGCCAAGCAGCCCCGAGGCGCCGAAGCGGAACGTTTCGGGCGAGATCCAGCCGGGTCCCATGATTTCCTCGCACAGCGCGAAATATTGGCGCGCGTCCGCCACGGTGCGGATGCCGCCGGCCGGCTTAAACCCGGCCTTGCCGCCCGCGCGGCGGATCGCCTCAAGCATGATGCGGGCCGCCTCGAGGGTGGCGTTGACCGCGACCTTGCCGGTCGATGTCTTGATGAAGTCCGCGCCCGCCTCGAGCGCGATCGCCGACGCGCGCGCGATCAGCGCCGGATCCTTCAGTTCGCCGGTCTCGAGGATGGTCTTGAGCCGCGCCGGCGCCGGCACGGCCGCGCGGACCGCGGCGATCATGTCCCGCACGGCCTGCTCGTCGCCCGCGATGAACGCCCGATAGGGGATGACGAGGTCGATTTCATCGGCACCGTCGGCAATGGCCTGGCTTGTCTGGGCCACCACCTCGCCCACCGGCAGGTCGCCCGAGGGGAAATTCACCACCGTGGCGATCCGCACCGGCGCGCCCGCGCCCAGTCTCGCGCGCGCTGCGGCCACGAACCGCGGCCAGATGCAGACGGCGGCCGTGGAGCCGTGCGCCGTGGTCGAGCGGTCCACCAGATCGAGGGTGGCCGCTTCGGTCGCCGCGTCGCCAAGTTCGGTGAGATCGAGGCATGCCAGGGCCGCCGCGGCGACGGATTTGGGAGAGGCGAGATCGAGACTGTCAGCCATGGGTCATATCCGGTTCGGACAGCATTGCGGTGAGGATGGCGGCGAGCCTTTTGCCGCCGATCGGCGCCATGTCCTTGGTTTCCTGGTGGCTGAGCTCGCCCCCCGTCATGCCTGCGCCGAAATTGGTGATCACCGAGGCGGCCGCCACCTTCATGCCGAGGAAGCGCGCCAGAATCACCTCCGGCACCGTCGACATGCCGACCGCGTCGGCGCCCATGGTCCGCGCCATGCGGATTTCCGCCGGGGTCTCGAAACTCGGGCCCGAAAACCACATATAGACCCCTTCATGCATCGGCGTCCCGGTTGCCCGCGCCGCCGCCTGCATGCGGTGGGCGAGATCCGCGTCATAGGCGTTGGTCATGCCGACAAAGCGGCGGTCGCTGGCCTCACCGAACAGCGGGTTCGTTCCTGAAAAATTGATATGGTCCGTCACCCGCATCACCGAACCGGGCGGCATGTCCTCGCGCAGCGACCCGGCGGCATTGGTCAGGATCAGATGCGTCACGCCGATGCCCTGCAGGGCCGCGAGCGGCACGCGCATGGCGTCAGCCTTGCCGTGTTCGTAATAATGCACCCGGCCCGAGAGCATGATCACCGGCGTCGCGCCGATATGGCCCGCGACCACCTCGCCCGCATGGCCGGACACGCCGCTTTCCGGGAACCCCGGCAGATCGGCATAGGCAATCCGCACCGGATCGGCGACCGTCCCCACCAGCGACCCCAGCCCGGATCCAAGCACCACGGCATGGCGCGGCATCCGGCCATGCAGCCGTTCGGTCAGCACATCCATCACGGCCTTCATCCGATTACCTCGGTTTCAAAGGCGTAAGGCAGCAGTTCATCCATCCGCAGGGTCTTCTTGACCCCCTCGGCATCGCACAGATGCACCAGCGTGCCGGGATCGGAAAACTCCGCCAGCCGCTGCCGGCATCCGCCGCAGGGTGAGCACAGGTCGAGCTTCTCGGCGATCACCGCGACTTCTCGGATCTTCCTGTGGCCCGCCATGATCATGTGGCTGATCGCCGTGGTCTCGGCGCACCAGCCCTCGGGAAACGAAATCACCTCGATATTGGCGCCGGCATGGATCGACCCGTCATCGGCGCGAAGGGCGGCGCCGACCGGAAATTTCGAGTAGGGCGCATGGCACTTGGCCATAGCGTCGCGTGCGGCTTCAAACAGATCACGGGCCATCGTGTCGCTCCCCATCGTGTCGCTTCCCATCTTATCGTTCCCCATCTTACCGTTCCTTGACATAGGGCACGCCCCCGGCGCGCGGCGGGATCGCCTTGCCGATGAAGCCTGCCAGCAGGATCACGGTCAGGATATAGGGCAGGGCCTGCATGAACTGTACCGGCACCTCGCCGATGAGCGGCAGCGCATTGCCCTGCATGCGGATCGACATGGCGTCGAGGAAGCCGAACAGCAGGCAGGCGAACATCACATTGACCGGTTTCCACTTGGCGAAGATCAGCGCGGCGAGCGCGATGAACCCCTTGCCTGCGGTCATGCCCTTGACGAAGCCCGCCGTCATCGCCATCGACAGGTAGGCGCCGGCGATGCCGCACAGGATGCCGCAGCAGATCACCGCCCGGTATCTGAGCCAGATCACCGAGATCCCGGCGGTATCCACCGCGCCCGGGTTCTCGCCCACGGCGCGCAGCCTGAGGCCGAAGCGCGTCCGGTAGAGCACCCACCAGGTGAACGGCACCAGCGCGAAGGCGAAATAGGTGAGCAGGAAATGGCCCGAGAGCAGGTTCGAATAGATCGGTCCCAGGATCGGGATATCGGCGAGTTCGGCGGCGAACGGCAGCTCCACGGTGGTAAAGCGCTCGCCCTCGCCCAGCTGCGGCGTCCGCCCGCCCTGCCTGAACCAGGCCTGGCCGAGAATCACGGTGGCGCCGAGCGCGATGAAGTTGATCGCCACGCCGGAGACGATCTGGTTGCCGCGCTGGGTGATGGAGGCAAAGCCATGCACCAGAGCCAGGCACACGGAAACCAGGACCGCAGCGCCAAGCCCGACAAGCGCCGAGCCGAAGACCGAGGCGGCGGCGCCGCCGGCAAAGGCGGCGGCCAGCATCTTGCCCTCGAGCCCGATGTCGAAGATGCCGGCGCGCTCGGAATAAAGGCCTGCCAGCGCCGCCAGAATCAGCGGCACCGAAACCCGCACGGTCGACTGCAGGATCACGATCAGCGTGTCGAAATACTCCATGATCCTATTCCCCTGCCGGCAGGGTCTTGCCCGCCCGGGCCGTTCCCATGGTTGCGAAAAACGTCGTGATGGCCGGCCGGAACATGTTTTCGAGCGCCCCGGCAAACAGGATCACCAGGCCCTGGATGATGGTGATCATGTCGCGCGAGATCTGCGGCATTTCAAAGGAAATCTCGGCGCCGCCCTGGTAGAGCATGCCGAACAGGATGGCCGCCGGCACGATGCCCACGGGATGCGAGCGCCCCATCAGCGCCACCGCAATGCCGACAAAGCCGGCGCCGCCGACAAAATCCAGTTGCATGCGGTGCTGGTCGCCCATGATCGGATTGAGCGCCATCATCCCGGCGAGCGCGCCTGACATCATCATGGTGATGATGATGATGCGGCTTTCGCGGATGCCGGCATAGCGCGCGGCCGATGGGCTGTGGCCCATGGTGCGGATTTCATAGCCGAGCCGGGTGCGCCAGATCACGGCCCAGACAACGCCGGCCATCACCAGCGCCAGCAGGAAGGACAGGTTGAACGGCGCGCCGCCCATGTCGACCCCGGCCCAGGAGAACATCCAGTCAAGCCGCGGCAACTGACCGCTTTCGGCAAATGCCCGGGTCTGCGGCGCCATCGAGTCGGCGGGCTTGAGCACATCGACCAGCACATAGACCATCAGGCTGGAGGCGATGAAATTGAACATGATCGTGGTGATGACCACATGGCTGCCGCGCCTGGCCTGCAGCCAGCCGGGGATCAGCGCCCAGGCGGCGCCGGCCAGCGCCGAGCCGGCAATGGCGGCCAGAAAGACGAGATACCAGGGCGCGACCTGATCGAGCCACAGGCAGGGCAGCGCCACGCCGAGACCGGCGACATAGGCCTGGCCCTCGCCGCCGATGTTGAACAGCCCGCAGTGGAAGGCCACCGCGACCGCGAGGCCGGTGAAGATGAAATTGGTGGCATAGTAGAGCGTGAAGCCGATGCCCTCGCCATAGCCGAAGGCGCCTTCGATCATCAGGCCTGCCGCGCGCACCGGGCTCTCGCCAACGGCCAGCACCACCAGGCCCGCCACGGCGAAGGCGACAGCGAGATTGATCAGCGGAATCAGTCCGTAATCGACCCATGCCGGCAGTTTTGCATAGGGCGCGCTCATTGGGCCGCCTCCCTGGCGTCTTCCACGCCGGCCATCAGGAGACCCAGTTCACCCTCGCCCGTATCGGGCGCGCGTTCGCCGACTATGCGTCCGTCGAACATCACCAGCACCCGGTCGGCGAGCGAGCGGATCTCATCGAGCTCGACCGAGACAAGCAGCACCGCCTTGCCCGCATCGCGCATTTCAATGATGCGCTTGTGAATGAACTCGATGGCGCCGACATCGACGCCGCGGGTCGGCTGGCCGATGATGAGAACCTTGGGATCGCGCTCCATTTCGCGCGACAGCACGATCTTCTGCTGATTGCCGCCGGAAAAATTCGCGGTCTTCAGCCGCGGATTGGGTGGGCGAATGTCGTATTTCTCGATCTTCGCGACCGCATCCTGGCGGATCGCGTCGATGTCGAGAAACAGGCCGTTGAGATATTTCGGGTCGTCGTGATAGCCCAGAATCGCATTCTCGCTTTCATCGAATTTCAGCACCAGGCCCATATGCTGCCGGTCCTCGGGGACATGGGCCAGGCCGCGGTGACGCAGGTCCGAGGGATCCTTGCCGGTGACATCGACCGCTTCGCCGTCGAGCCGAACCTTGCCGCTGACCGCGCGCCGGATGCCGGACACGGCCTGCAGCAGTTCCGACTGGCCGTTGCCGGCGACGCCGGCGATGCCGACGATCTCGCCGGCGCGCACGTCGAACGACACATCCTTGACCATGTCGACGCCGCGGCCGTCGCGCACCGTCAGGTTCTCGACCGACAGCATCACCGCGCCGGGCGAGGCGGGGCCTTTCTCCACCTGCAGCAGCACGCGGCGGCCGACCATGAGTTCGGCCAGTTCCTCGACCGAGGTCTCCGCCGTCGTCCGCGTCGCCACCATCTCGCCGCGCCGCATCACCGAGACCTCGTCGGTGACCGCCATGATTTCCCGCAATTTGTGGGTGATCAGCAGGATGGTCTTGCCCTGGTCCTTGAGCTGCTCGAGAATGCGGAACAGATGATCGGCCTCCGCCGGGGTCAGCACGCCGGTGGGCTCGTCGAGAATCAGGATCTCCGCGCCGCGGTAGAGCGCCTTCAAGATCTCGACCCGCTGCTGCAGGCCGACGGGGAGTTCCTCGATGATCGCGTCGGGATCGACCTCCAGCTCGTATTCATGCTCGAGCCGCTTGAGCTCCTGGCGCGCCTTGGCGATGCCGGCGGTCAGAATCTGGCTTTCCTCTGCGCCCAGCATGACATTTTCGAGCACGGTGAAATTCTCCACCAGCATGAAGTGCTGATGCACCATGCCGATGCCCGCACCGATGGCGGCATTGGGATCCTTGATCACGATCCTCCGGCCATTCACGAAGATATCGCCGTCATCGGCCTGGTAGAAGCCGTAGAGAATGGACATCAGGGTCGACTTGCCGGCTCCGTTCTCGCCGATGATGCCGTGAATGGTGCCCTTGCGAACGCGCAGATCGATGTCCTTGTTGGCATGGACGAGGCCGAACTTCTTGTCGATCCCCTTCAGTTCAATGGCGATGTCGTTCATGTCCCCTCGTCTTTTTGGCGGTCCGTCATCGCCGCCCCTGTCACAGCCCGGACCTTTGGCTTAGTCTCGACAGTTCTCGAGGCAAAGTCCAGAATCATTTGGCCCCAACAGTGCGAGGGACAATATGCAGCCCTTTGTTTTCAAGGCCCGCGGGGCCGGTTTGCGCAGGCTGTGCAGCCATGCGTGCGGGGCTTGCCATCCCGCCGGCGGCGTGGTGAAAGCGCGGCCATGACACGCACCCCGCCCCCTGCTCGCGCCGGCTTCACGGTCTTTCAAAGCCTTCAGACCCGATGGGCCGACAATGACATGTATGGCCACATGAACAATGTGGTGCATTACCAGCTGTTCGACACCGCCATCAATCGGTGGCTGATCGAGCGCGGACTGCTCGACCCCTTGAACGGCGACATCATCGGGCTGGTGGTGGAAACCGGGTGCCGCTATCATGGCGAGGCGATGTTTCCGGACCGGATCTCCGCGGGCCTGGCCATCGAACGGCTGGGCGGGTCGTCGGTCACCTACGCGGTCGCGCTGTTCCGCAACGACGAGGACACGGCCTTCGCCGACGGCAGGTTTGTTCATGTCTATGTCGATCGCAAGTCGCGGCGGCCGGTCAGCCTCCCGGACAGCTGGCGCGACAAACTGAAAGGGCTGATCCAATGAATGAGCGGGATGAAGCGCGGCTGGTGCGGCTTGAGGAACTGGTCGCCCATCAGCAGGCCGCCATCGAGGATCTGTCGCGCCAGCTCACCGACAGCTGGCGACAGGCGGAGAAGCTGCGCAGCGAACTGGCCCGGCTCAACGACCGCTTCCAGGACATCGAGGACACCGCCGGCGGCCCTCCCGCCAACCAGCCGCCGCCGCACTGGTAGACTGATCAAGGCAGCTGATACGAGCCTGCGGCAGCGGATCTACGCACTGCCCCGCTCATAGCGAACAAAGGCGAAGCGGCTGCCATCGGGAGCCCAGCACGGCACGTTGATCGTCCCCTGGCCGCCAAACAGGTCAAGAAGCGTGCGCACCGACCTGTCACCGAGATCCAGCAGCCGCAATTCGACATCGCGGTCGCGCGGGTGGCCCTCGGTGCCCGGCTGATAGCTCAGATACAGCACCGAACGCCCGTCGGGAGAGGGATGGGGAAACCAGTTGACTCGGTCGTCCGCGGTCATCCGCTCCTCCGACCCGCCACCGACAGGGATCCGCCACAGCTCCATGCTGCCGCCGCGGTCGGAATTGAACCAGATCCATCGGCCATCGGGCGAGTAATCCGGACCGTCATAATGGCCGCCGCCGCTGACCAGATGCCGCTCATCGCCGCCATCCATGCTGATCGTGTAGATCCCGAACCCGCCCTCGCGGCGGCCGACATAGGCCAGCCGCGCACCGTCGGGCGACCAGCCGTGCCACCAGGACGGAACCGCGGCCGTGATCCGGCGCGGCGCGCCGCCGTCGATCGGCAGCACGAGGATGCAGGACTGGCCGGTATCGGTGGAATCGCTGATCGCCAGAAGGGTGCCGTCCGGCGAGACGCCATGGTCGTTGTTGCACTGAACGGCGTGGCCGGTGTCGACCGGGATCAGGTCCGGCGCCTCGAGCGGCACCCGGAACATCCGGCCCTCGCCATTGACGATCAGCGACCCGCCACCCGGCGTCCAGTTCGGCGCCTCGATCAGGCGATCGGTGGCGAGCACCTCTTGCACGGCTCCGGTGGCCAGATCGTAAATGCTCAGCCGGCTTCGCACTAGGCGTCCATCGGGATATAGCTGAACCGGGCAAAATCCGCGGTGATCGCGTCGCCGGACGTGTCGAAGGCGGCCATTCCGGCGAAGGCGCCGGTGAAGGAGGCATGCTCGCCGCGACCGCCCTCATCGGAGATCACGCTGGCGTCAAGCACCGGTCCGGCCCGCGTCCAGTCGCCGCCTGCGATCCTGTAAAAGAACGCGAGCTCCGCGCCATCCACCTGCATGGCGAGGTCGACCGGGCCCTCGTCCGGCAGCGCCACCGGCGGGTCGAGCGGGAACTGCAGGCGTCCGTCGGGCCAGTCGCCGGGGCAGCTCAGAATGGTCAGCGCCCGGCCCATCTGCTCGTGCCAGGTGACGGCGAGGAAATGGAACTTGTGCCGGTTGTAATAATGCACCAGACCCGCGGCCTGCTGAAAATGCTCTGGCGAAAACGACAGCGTCGTCTCGGCGCGAAAGGTGAGATTCTCCTGCCTGCGCGCCACCAGCGACTGCTCGAACCAGCTGCCGATCGATTCGCGCGCGATCAATCTGAGCGCCGAGCCGGTCATCGCAAAGATCCGCTCGGGAACGGGCGTCCGGAGCCACTGGAATTCCTCCGGCAACTCAGTGCCTTCAAAGCTGCGCCGCACCGGCGCCGGCGGCTCTCTGCGGCTCGCCGGGTCGGGCGCCTCCACGTCCAAAGCCGGCACAAGACCGCCCTGGGCCAGCCGCAGCCAGCCGTCCTCGCCCCAGACGCATTTCTGGATCCCGGTCTCGCGCCCGAGCGGCGAGCGGCGGGTGCCGGGCAGCGGCCGCGAACACAGATGGGTGTGATAGACCGCACCGTCCGGCGTCTCCACGATCTGGCCGTGACCGGCGCGCTGCAGCGGCGCATCCGGCGCGTCTTTCGAGGTCATCAGGAAAGTGTCGGGATGGAGCTCGTAGGGGCCGGCAAGCGAGCGCGCGCGCGCCATGGTGACCGCATGGTCATAGCCGGTGCCGCCCTCGGCGACGGTGAGATAGTACCAGCCCTCTCGCCTGAACAGATGCGCGCCCTCGACCAGCCCGTGGCTGCTGCCCTGGAAGATATTCTGCGGCTTGCCGATCAGCCTGCCCGCGGCCGGATCATATTCCTGCATCAGGATGCCGGCGAAGGCCGGGTGCTTGGGTTGCCCGCCGATCGAGTCGGTGCGGTGGTTCCAGACCATGTTCACAAACCACTTGCGCCCGTCCGCATCGTGAAACAGCGAGGGATCGAAGCCCGAGGAATTGACCCGCACCGGATCGGACCACGGCCCCTCGATGGAGGGCGCGGTGACAATGTAGTTGTGGCTGTCCTTGAAATTGCCGTCGAGCCGCTTGACGTCGGTGTAGACCAGCCAGAACAGGCCGTCGGCATGGGACAGGCAGGGCGCCCAGATGCCGCAGGAATCGGGATTGCCGCGCATGTCGAGCTGGCTCGCGCGATTGAGCGGCCGGCCGACAAGCCGCCAGTTGACCAGGTCCGTCGAATGATGGATCTGCACGCCCGGATACCATTCGAAGGTCGATGTGGCGATGTAGTAGTCCGGCCCCACCCGGCAGACCGAAGGATCCGGATTGAAGCCGGGCAGGATCGGATTGCGGATCATTTTCTCTGCGGTCCCTTCCGTTCGGCGGACGCCGCCCAGAGGTTGATGTCGGCGTCGCGGGCATAGGTATCGATCTCGGCGAGCTCGGCCGCGGTGAACTCCTGGTTTTCGAGCGCGCCGACGCAATCGATGATCTGCTGCGGCTTGCTGGCGCCGATCAGCGCCGTGGTCACCCGGCCGTCGCGCAGCACCCAGGCGAGCGCCATCTGCGCCAGTGTCTGGCCGCGGCGCTTGGCGATCTCGTTGAGCGCACGGATATTGCCCAGATTGCGCTCGTTGAGGAAACTGGCGTTGAGCGACTTGTGCTGTGCGGCGCGGCTGTCTTCGGGAATGCCGCCCAGATACTTGCCAGTCAGCATGCCCTGGGCCAGCGGCGAGAACACGATCGAGCCGATCCCTTCCTCGTCGAGCGTGTCGAGCAGGCCGTCCTCCTCGACCCAGCGGTTGATCATCGAATAGCTTGGCTGATGGATCAGGCAGGGCGTGCCAAGCTGCCTGAGAATGGCGGCGGCTTCCTTGGTCCGCTTCGAATTGTAGCTCGAGATCCCGGCATAGAGCGCCCGGCCCGAGCGGACGATATGGTCGAGCGCCTGCATCGTCTCTTCGAGCGGCGTTTCGGGATCGAAACGATGCGAATAGAAGATGTCGACATAGTCGAGGCCCATGCGCTTGAGGCTCTGGTCGCAGCTGGAGATCAGATATTTGCGGCTGCCCCATTCGCCGTAGGGTCCGGGCCACATGCCGTATCCGGCCTTGGACGAAATCACCATCTCGTCGCGCAGCCCGTGGAAATCGGTTCTGAGGATCTCGCCAAAGGCGGTTTCCGCCGAGCCCGGTGGCGGGCCGTAATTGTTGGCCAGGTCGAAATGGGTGATCCCGAGATCGAACGCGGTGCGGCACAGGTCGCGCTTGAGTTCGTGCGGCGTGTCGCCGCCGAAATTGTGCCACAGGCCCAGCGAGATCGCCGGCAGCTTCAGGCCGGACCGGCCGGTGCGCCGGTAACTCATCGAATTGTAACGGTCGGGTGCGGGTGTCCAGGTCATGCTAGGCTTTCTGCTTGAGGAGTGCCGCGGCGTCCCTGATCCCCAGCGGGGCCGGTTGCGCGCAGCCGGTGGTCGGCCTTATGAACGTGCCGGTCTCCCCAGAATGGAGGATCGCGGTCATCACGTCCACCACATGCAGCGCAAATTCCAGCGAACAGCGATGCGGCCGCTCCTCGACGATGGCAAGCGCCATGTCGGCCAGGCCCGCGGTGCGGTAATTGGCCATCATCCCCTGCTTGTGCTCCTGGTTGGGCACGCCGAGGGGATGCTCCCAGTCCGGCAACGCCATGGCCACGCCGCCGGGCCCGAGCAGCTCCACCTCGCCGCCGAAGAAATTCGGATCCGGAACGATCAGGCTCGCCTCGGTGCCGTAAAGCTCCATCGGGCGGTGGCCGTGGGCCTTGACGTCCCAGGAGGCGCCCAGCGTGACGAGGGCGCCATTCTCGAATTCCAGGATCGCATGCGCCGTGGTCGGCGTCTCGACCGTGATCGTCTCGCCGTTGCGCGGCTCGGAGGTGATCTTGCGCTCGGGCGTCGGGATCGAGGTCATGGCGGTGACGCGCACCACCGGCCCGATCAGCTGCACCAGGTTGGAGATGTAGTAGGGCCCGAGATCGAGGATCGGGCCGCCGCCGGGCTTGAAGAAGAAGTCCGGATTGGGATGCCAGTGCTCCATGCCGGGACTCAGCACATGGCAGGTGCCGCCGGTGATGCGGCCCACGGCCCCGGTCTCGATCAGGTGCCGGGCGAGCTGGTGGGCGCCGCCGAGGAAGGTATCGGGAGCGGAGCCGACGCGCAGGCCCTTTCGCGCGGCCCTTTCGGCCAGGTCGCGGCCCTCGGCCACCGACAGCACGAAGGGCTTTTCCGAATAGACATGCTTGCCGGCGTCGAGCGCCTCGGCGGAGACCTGGTAATGCACCGCCGGCACGGTCAGGTTGACAATGATGTCGATGTCGGGGGCGGCGAGCAGGTCCGCCACCGTTTCGGCGCGGACGCCGAACTCGTCGGCTCTGGCCTTCGCCGCCGCCGGATTGATGTCCGCGCAGGCGCGCATCTCGATGCCCTCGAACAGCGGCGCGAGCTTAAGATAGGCGGCGGAGATATTGCCGCAGCCGATGATTCCAACACCCAGGACTGCCGTCATGCCCGTTGCTCCGCCGCGCCGCGCGCCCAGTCGAGGGATCGTGACGCGAACCGCCCGACATCCGATGGATTGTCATGCTCCATCACCAGGAGCTTGGCCGGCGTCGCGGCCGCGATGTCCCTGAACAGCCGGGTCCAGTCCACCGTGCCGTGACCGACATCGGCCCAGCCATCCTCGTCGGCGCACTCTCCCGCGGGCGCGATATCCTTGACATGGACCGCGGTGATCCGGTCGCCATGGCGGTCGATCCAGTCGAAGGGGTCGCCGCCGCCGCGGATGATCCAGGCGATGTCGGCCTCCCAGTCGAGGTCCGGCGCGGTGTCGAGCAGGACCTGCATCGGAAGGCTGCCATCGACAGCGGGGACGAACTCGAAATCATGATTGTGCCAGCCGAATCCGAAGCCGGCGGCGCGGATCTTTTCGCCGACCGTACCGAGGCGCCGGGCGAAACCCTGCCAGCCGGCCTTGTCGGCGGGGCGCTTGTCGGCCGCCAGATGCGGGCAGAAGATGCGCTCCACGCCGAGCGTCGTCGCGGTTTTGACCGCCATGTCGAAATCGCCCTCGAGCGCGTCGATGGAAAAATGGCCAGACGGCATGGACAGCCCGTTCCGGTCCATGAGCGCGCGAAAGCCCTCCGGGTCTTCATAGACGCCGCCGAAGCCTTCGACATTCTTATATCCGGCGTCCGCAAGCATGGCGAGCACGTCCGCCCAGGGTTGAAAATTGCGGGCGCTGTAGAGCTGGAAGGAGAATTTCATCGAAGTGGCCTTCTTGGGTTGGATTGAACGGGGCGGTCGGCGGAATGCATCGGGCGCGGTCAGAGCCTGAGTTCCGTCGCCGCGTCGAAGATCGAGGCGCGGGCCGGGTCAAACCCGATGCGCACCGTCTCGCCCGCGCGCAATTCGCTCTGGCCATCGACACGGAAGCGGAATTCCCTGCCGTCGAGAATGGCCCAGACCAGCGTGTCGGCGCCCATCGGCTCGACCACCTCGATCTCGACCTCGGCGCTGAAAGGCTCGCTGGCAACGGCGGGTCCGCAGCTCACATGTTCCGGCCTGATCCCGAAGACCACCTTGCCCGGCCGCTCGTCGCCCGAGAAGGGATAGCGGCCGAGCGGGACGGTCGTCGCGCCGAAATTCAGCGCAGCCTCGCTGTGATGCGTGACCTCGCCTTCGAGGAAATTCATGCCCGGCGAGCCCATGAAGCCCGCAACATAGAGATTGATCGGGCGATTGTAGATCTCATGGGGGGTCGCCAGCTGCTGGATGATGCCGTTGCGCATGATGGCGATGCGGTCGGCCAGCGTCAGCGCCTCGATCTGGTCATGCGTCACATAGATCATGGTGTTCTTGAGCCTGTGATGCAGCCGCTTGATCTCCACCCTCAGCTCGGCGCGCAGCTTGGCGTCGAGATTGGACAAGGGCTCGTCGAACAGGAACACGTCGACATCGCGCACCAGCGCGCGGCCGATTGCGACGCGCTGGCGCTGGCCGCCCGACAATTGCGCCGGCTTGCGCTTGAGCAGCGGCTCGATCTGCAGCACTTCGGCGGCGCGGGCGACCTTTTTGGCGATCTCGTCCTTCGGCACCCGGGCATTCTTGAGCCCGAACGCCAGATTGCCCTCCACCGTCATCTGCGGATAGAGCGCGTAGGACTGGAACACCATGCCGATGCCGCGGTCCTTGGGCTCTTCCCAGGTGACGTTCTTGTCCTTGATGAAGATCTGGCCTTCGGAGATATCGAGCAGCCCGGCGATGCAATTGAGCAGGGTCGACTTGCCGCAGCCCGATGGCCCCAGCAGCACCAGGAACTCGCCGTCCTCAATGTCGAGATTGAGAGTCTTGAGAACCTTCACCTCTCCGAAATTCAGGCACAGGTCCTTGATCGATACGCTGGTCATTGTCAGCCTTTCACCGCGCCCGCGGCGATGCCGCGCACGAAAAGTTTGCCGGATATGAAATAGATGATCAGGGGCACGAGCCCGGTGATGATGGTTGCCGCCATGTTGACATTGTATTCCTTGACCCCCTGCACCGAGTTGACGATGTTGTTGAGCTGCACCGTCATCGGGTAGACATTGGGCTTGGTGTAGACCACGCCGAACAGGAAATCGTTCCAGATGCCGGTGATCTGGATGATCATGGCGACCACGAAGATCGGCAGGCTCATCGGCAGCATGATCTTGAAATAGATCCCCCAGAACCCGGCCCCGTCGACGCGCGCCGCCTTGAACAGCTCCTCCGGCACGGTCGAGAAATAGTTCCGGAACAGAAGCGTCAGGATCGGCATGCCGAAGATGGTGTGTACCAGGATCAGGCCCCACAGGGTGCCGTAGATGCCCAGTTCCCTGAGCAGGATCACCATCGGATAGAGCATCACCTGGTAGGGGATGAAAGCGCCGAAGATCAGGATGGTGAAGAAGGTGTTGGCGCCCTTGAAGCGCCAGTTGGCCAGCGCATAGCCGTTCACCGAGGCAATCGCGATCGACAGGATCACCGAGGGAATGGTGATCCTGACCGAATTCCAGAAGCCGCGGGAAAGGCCTTCGCAGTTGAGCCCTGTGCAGGCCGTCGCCCAGGCCTTGACCCAGGGCTCGAAGGTGATCTCCACCGGCGGGGCGAAGATGTTGCCGAGCCGGATTTCGGGCATGCCCTTCAAGGAGGTCACGATCATCACATAGAGCGGCAGCAGATAGTAGATCGAGACCAGCAGCAGGGTGCCGTAGACGAAGATGTTGCGCCGCGAGAATTTGCGTTTGGGTTTGGCGCCCCAAGGTTCCCTGTCCAGCGGGCCCGGCTTGAAGCCGACGGCGACCGCGTCGCTGGTTGCGTCAGCCATGGCGGCGTCCTCCGAACTCGAGATAGGCCCAGGGGATGAGCACGATGAGAACCGCCAGCAGCATCATCGTAGACCCGGCGAAGCCCTGGCCGAGATTCTGCGACAGGAACATGGCGTCGTAGACATATTTGGCAGGCACTTCGGAGGCGACGCCGGGGCCGCCCGAGGTCTGGGCCACCACCAGGTCGTAGAGCTTGACGATGCCCGAGGCGATCAGCACCAGGGTGGTGATGAACACCGGGCGCATCATCGGAATGATGATGAAGAGATAGGTTTTCCAGGTCGGGATGCCGTCGACCCGGGCCGCCTTCCAGATGTCCTCGTCGATGCCGCGCAGACCCGCGAGCATCAGGCACATGATCAGCCCCGTGCCCTGCCAGAGACCGGCGATCAGGATGCCGTAGATCACGAAGTTCTGGCTGTTGAGCGGATCGAAGGAAAAGCTCTCCCATCCCATCGAGCGCACCGTCTTCTGGATGCCGAAATCCGGATTGAGGATCCATTGCCAGACGAGGCCGGTGACGATGAAGGACAGGGCGAAGGGATAGAGCAGGATCGTCCGGAAGGTGTTCTCGAAGCGGATCTTCTGGTCCAGCAGGGCGGCCAGGACGAAGCCGATGATCAGCGAGAAGATCAGCGAGCAGACGCCGTAGATCAGCAGATTCTCGATGGCGATCAGCCATTTCGAGCTCGACCAGAGGCGGTCATACTGGTCGAGGCCGACGAAATTCGCCCGCGGCAGCAGTTTGGAATTGGTGAACGAGTAGACCATCGTCCAGACCGTCCCGCCCAGGAACACCACCAGCGCGGTCAGGATCATCGGAATCGCGGCGATCTTGGCCGCCATGTTGCGAAACAGGCGCCCGGGCCGCTTGCCCTGGGCGGAAATCTGAGTGGTGGTCATTGTCGGCCTCCGTGGAGCTGAGGGCCACCGGCGCGCATGCGGCGCCGGTGGCCGGATCACGAACTGATCAGTCAGCTTGTTCCACGATCGCGGCGTAGCGTGTCTGCGCATCTTCCGGCGTGATCGACTTGTCGTTCAGGAACTCGACCATGAGATCGTTGAACTGGGTCTGGGTGTCGGCCGAGAAGACCATGTCGCCGGATGGCAGCAGGTTACCGGTCTTGAGAATATCCAGGCCCTTCTTCATGCAGTCGTTCGCCGCGGCGAGATCGATGTCGCCGCGGATCGGCAGCGAGCCTTTCTTCAGGTTGAAGGCGACCTGAGCCTCCTTCGAGATCATCATCGACGCCAGTTCAAACTGTGCCGCGGTCTTTTCCGGATCGTCGAGCTTGGGGAAGTAGAAGGCGTCGCCGCCGGTCGAGAGATATTCGTGGTTGCCCAGGCCCGGAAGGCAGGAATAATCCTCGCCCGCCGCCTGATTGGCGACCTGGAACTCGCCCTGAGCCCAGTCGCCCATGATCTGGCCGCCGGCGGCGCCGGTGATGACCATGTTGGTGGCCTGGTTCCAGTCCTGCACATTGGAGCCCTCGGCCATGTCGCGGGCATCGGCCATGGCCTGGAACACCTTGGCCATTTCGGGGCCCTTGGCAGCCTCCACGTCCTTCTCGATGTTGATCTGCTTCCACAGGTCCAGCCCGCCGACGCCGATCTGCACGGCGCCGAACAGCAGGTTGGACTGCCAGGGCTGCTGGCCGAGCGCCAGCGGCTGGATGCCGGCTTCGCGCAGCTTGGGTGCTGCGGCGACGAATTCATCCCAGTTGGTGGGAACCGGCACGCCGGCCTTTTCGTAAGCCGCGTGCGACAGCCACAGCCATTGCGGCGAGTGGATGTTCACGGGTACGCAGTAGATCCTGCCATCGAGCGTGCAGCTGTCGAGCAGGCTGGGCGGATTGACGATGTCCTTCCAGCCTTCCTTCTCGGCCAGTTCGGTCAAATCGAGCATCAGCCCGGCCTCGACCAGCTCTTCCGCCTGGCGGCCATGATTGAACTGCGTGGCGGCCATCGGGTCGCCGCCGGTGATGCGCGAGATCATTACGGGCCGCGCGGTGCCGCCACCGCCGGCGATGGCGCCGTCGACCCATTTGTTGCCGGTGGCGTCAAAGGCCTTGGCGAATTCCGCCACCGCAGCGGCTTCGCCGCCCGAGGTCCACCAGTGGGTGACTTCAAGATCGACAGCCTTGGCGGATGTCGAAAGCGCCAGCAGCGATGCGCCAGCCAGAATATGCTTGAAAATGCTCATCGATTTCCCTCCCAGGAACGTTCCTCCTCCCGGTCCCGCCGCACTCCCGCAACGTCCCGGGTCCACCGGTGCCCTCACACCCTTTAAATCGATTACATGGCGCCAAATGCTGCGCTGCAATCGATTACATAAAGGTTGACCGCGAAGGGAATTGGAGTCAAGTGATATTTGCCGGTGGCGTCTCAGCGCCGTTTCGGGCTACTGGGAATGCAGACTGTCATGGAACAAAAATCGCCGAGGATCACCGATGTCGCCAAGCTTGCAGGCGTGTCGACCGCGACAGTCAGCCGGGCGCTGAGCAAGCCCGAAACCGTCGCGGAGTCAACGCGGATAGCGGTTCTCGCGGCGGCCGAGCAGACCGGCTACCGGGTCAATCTCTCGGCCCGCAATCTCAGGCGGCAGCGCACCGGCGCCATCGTCGTCCTGGTGCCGAACCTCGGCAATCCGTTTTTCTCCGAAATCCTGGCCGGCATCGAGACCGCGCTGTCGCACGCCGATTTCAACATGCTGGTCGTCGACACGCGGCAGGCCTACATGAAGCCGCAACTGGTGTCGGAATATCTGCACGCGACGCGGGCCGACGGCATCATCGCGCTCGACGGATCGCTGCCGGATTCGGTGTTGACCGCGGCCAGTTCCGGCGCCGGCGCGCCGCCGGTGATCTTTGCCTGCGAGTGGACGCCGCATGACCGGTTTCCCTCCGTGCGGGTCAACAATGCCCGCGGCGCCGAACTGGCGATCTCGCATCTGGCCGGTCTCGGTCATCGCAGGATCGGCATGATCGCCGGGCCTGAGGACAATGTGCTGACCGGCGCCCGGACCCGCGGCGCGACGGATGGGCTCGCCGGCCTTGGCCTGGAGCTCGATCCGGCGCATCTGTTTGCCGGCGATTTCAGCCTCGAGGCCGGCGCCCGCGCGGGCCTCGCCTGGCTCGCCCTGAAGGACCGTCCCAGCGCCGTGTTCTGCCAGTCCGACCAGATGGCCTTCGGCTTTATCTCGGAACTCGCCCGGCATGGCGTGTCGGTTCCCGGCGATGTCTCGGTGGTGGGATTTGACGACATCAACATCGCCCGCCGCTTCATTCCGGCGCTGACCACGCTCAGGCAGCCGCGCACCCGGATCGGCGGCGCGGCGGCGGAACTGCTCATCAGCCATATCCAGGCAAGCTCGATCCTGGCGGTCGAAACCAAGGTGCTCGAGGTCGAACTTATGGTGCGCGACAGCACCCGCGCCATTGCGGCTTGAAACATTCCCAGGGTTCATTTATATAAGAGTTATTAAATGTTCACGGAATGGACCACGTCTCTGATTGGAACCCCGGCCATGCTTGACGCCCACGACATGCTTGAAATGGAGCCGCGCATGAGCGAAGCGGCCAAACTGATGGAGATGCTGTCCCAGCCGGTGCGGCTGCGCATTCTCTGCATCCTGCTCGACGGCGAAAACAGCGTTCTCAAGCTCGCCGACATGGCCGGCCTGTCGCAGCCGGCAATGTCGCACCATCTGCGCAAGCTGCGCGACGCCGACCTGGTCACCACGCGGCGCGATGCCCAGACCATCTATTATTCGCTCAAGGGCAAGGAGGTCGCCGCCGTGCTGGAGGTGCTGCACGGCCTCTATTGCAGTCCCGGCCAGAAGCCCGCCTGAACCGCCGACCCGCCCTCTAAGGCCAGTCGATCCGCCCATCTGGCCTTAGAGGAAGGCAAGCTGGATATAGCCGCCGGCCTTGACATTTGCCTGGCCGGAGGGTCCGTTTGACATTCATGCCGCCTGGGAGGGGTGCTGCAGCATTGCAGGACAAGGCACGGAGTGGCCCGCATGCAAGCGCTACAGGCAAGTCGGGGGAATGAATGAAGCAGACCAACGGGCCACACGAGGCGGCAGACGGCCCGACCGGGATCCGCAAGACCACCTGCTACATGTGCGCCTGCCGCTGCGGCATCGATGTCCATCTGAAGGACGGCAAGGTCCATTACATCGAGGGCAACCGCGACCACCCGATCAACAAGGGCGTGCTCTGCGCCAAGGGATCGGCCGGCATCATGCAGCATTATTCGCCGGCGCGGCTGAGAAAGCCGCTGCTCAGGACCGGCGAGCGCGGCTCGGGCGAATTCCGGGAAATCGAATGGGACGAGGCGCTGGGGCTCGCCACCGAATGGCTGGGCGCGGTGCGCCGCAGCGATCCGCGCAAGCTCGCCTTCTTCACCGGCCGCGACCAGAGCCAGTCGACGACCGGCTGGTGGGCGCAGCAATACGGCACGCCCAACTATGCCGCCCATGGCGGCTTCTGCTCGGTCAACATGGCCGCCGCCGGCATCTACACGATGGGCGGCGCGTTCTGGGAATTCGGCGCGCCGGACTGGGACAGGACCGAACTGTTCATGATCTTCGGCGTCGCCGAGGATCATGATTCCAACCCGATCAAGATGGGGCTCGGCAAGCTAAAGGCGCGCGGCGTCAAGGTGATCGGCGTCAACCCGGTGCGCACCGGCTACAACGCCATCGCCGACGAATGGCTCGGCATCACGCCGGGCACCGACGGGCTTCTGATCCTTGCGCTGGTGCACGAACTCTTGCGCACCGGCAAGATCGATGTCGATTATCTGATCCGCTACACCAATGCCCCCTGGCTGGTGATCGACGATCCCGACGGCGCCGGGCACGGCCTGTTCGCCCGCGACGAGGACGGGACCCCGCTGGTGGCGAGCCGCGGCACGGGCGAGATCGCCTCCTCGGCCACGCCGGGGATCAAACCGGCGCTCAAGGGCAGTTACGAGCTCCCGGACGGCCGCCGGGCTACGCCGGTATTCGAATTGTTAGCCGGCAAATATATTTCACCCGACTATGCCCCTGCCGCGGTTGCCGATCGCACCGGCATCGAGGCTTCGACCATCATCCGCATCGCCGCAGAAATCGCCGACGCCGCCTTCGAGCGCGAAATCACCGTCGAGCAGCCCTGGACCGACATGAAGGGCGAGCGCCACGACCGCATGATCGGCCGGCCGGTGGCGTTCCACGCCATGCGCGGCATCTCGGCCCATTCCAACGGTTTCCAGACGGCCCGCGCCCTGCACATGCTGCAGATCCTGGTGGGCTCGATCGACTGCCCCGGCGGTTTCCGCTTCAAGCCGCCCTATCCGCGCCCGGTCGCGGGACAGCCCCGCCCGCATGGCGGCGCCTGCGCCGACACGGCGCTCGCCGGCCCGCATCTGGGGTATCCGCGTGGACCCGAGGACCTGCTGCTCGAAGCCGACGGCGAGACCGCGCAGCGCATCGACAAGGCGTTTTCCTGGGATGCGCCTTTGTCGGCGCATGGGCTGATGCACATGGTCATCTCCAATGCGCATGCGCGCGACCCCTACGGCATCGACGTCTTGTTCATGTACATGGCCAACATGGCCTGGAACTCGTCGATGAACTCGACGTCGGTGATGAAGATGCTGACCGACAAGGACGCGGCCGGCGAGTATGTGATCCCGAAGATCATCTATTCCGACGCCTATTCCTCCGAGATGGTGGCGTTCGCCGACCTGATCCTGCCCGACACCACCTATCTCGAGCGGCACGACTGCATCTCGCTTCTTGACCGGCCGATCAGCGAGCCCGGGGCGATGTGCGATTCGATCCGCTGGCCGGTGGTCGAGCCCGACCGCGACGTGCGCGGCTTCCAGAGCGTGCTGCTCGATCTCGGCGCCCGGCTCAAGCTCCCCGGCATGACCGATGCCGAGGGCAAACCGGTCTATCGCGACTACGCCGACTACATGGTCAACCACCAGCGCAAGCCGGGCATCGGCCCGCTGTCGGGCTGGCGCGGCGCCGACGGCTCCAAGACCGGGCGCGGCGAGCCCAATCCCGACCAGCTCCAGCGCTACATCGACAATGGCGGGTTTTCCGAGGCGCATGTGCCGGCGGAAGCGCTCTATTTCAAGCACGCCAACCGCGCCTGGAGCGACTGGGCGATCGCGCAGGGGCTTCAGGACGGGCCGGTCGAGAACATCTTCCAGCTCTATCTCGAGCCCCTGCGCAAGTTCCAGCTCGCCGCCGAAGGCCGGATCAAGCCGCAACCGCCGGAACATCACCGCGCGCGGATCGGGACCTGTTTCGATCCGCTGCCCGTCTGGTATCCGCCCTTTGCCGACGACGGACTTGCGGACGAGGCCTTCCCGCTGCACGCCATCACCCAGCGCCCCGCCGCGATGTATCATTCCTGGGGCTCGCAGAACGCCTGGCTCAGGCAGATCCACGGCGAGAACGCGCTCTATGTGCCGGGCGCGGTCTGCGACCGGGCCGGGCTCGAGGACGGCGACTGGGCGCTCTTGACCTCACCCTCGGGCGAGATCCGCGCGCCAATCCGGCGCATGGACGCCGTCAACGGCTCCACGGTCTGGACCTGGAACGCCATCGGCAAGCGTTCGGGCGCCTGGGCGCTCGACACGGACGCGCCGGAGGCGACCCGCGGCTTCCTGCTCAACCACCTGATCGACGAGCTTCTGCCCCCGAAGGGCGACGGCCGCCGCTGGGCCAATTCCGATCCGATCACCGGCCAGGCCGCCTGGTTCGACCTGCGCGTGTCGATCCGCAAGGATCCAGACCAGTCGGGCGGCGAGAGCCTGCCGCGCGCGAAGCCCCAGAAAAACCCGGTCGGCGCGGCGCCCTCCACCGTCAGCCACGGGCGGGAGCGCGCCCAATGACCAGTCTTCCCGCCACCACAGAAAAACGCCTCGGCCTCGTCATCGATCTCGACACCTGCGTCGGCTGCCACGCCTGCGCGGTCAACTGCAAGGAATGGAACTCCGGCGCGCAGGCCTCGCCGCTGTCGGATGTCGACGCCTATGGCGCCGATCCCTCCGGCGCCTGGCTCAACCGGATCCACACCTTCGAGGTGACGCCCGCCGACGCCCCGGCGCAGATCGTGCATTTCCCCAAGTCTTGCCTGCACTGCGACGACGCGCCCTGCGTCACCGTCTGCCCCACCGGGGCCAGCCACAAGCGGAGCGAGGACGGCATCGTGCTGGTGACCGAAGACCTGTGCATCGGCTGCGGGCTCTGCGCCTGGGCCTGCCCCTATGGCGCGCGCGAGATGGACCCGGTCGAGAACGTGATGAAGAAATGCACGCTCTGCGTCGACCGGATCTATAGCGACACGCTTCCCGAGGAAGACCGGATCCCCGCCTGCGTGCGCACCTGCCCGTCGAGCGCCCGGCATTTCGGCGATTTCAACGATCCCGAATCCAATGTCTCGGTTCTCGTCGCCGAGCGCGGCGGCATCGACCTGATGCCGGAAATGGGCACGGGTCCCGTCAACAAATACCTGCCGCCACGGCCCAAGACCAATCCCCAGTCCCGTACCCGGCCCGCCCCGGCGGCCGCATCCTCCTGCGCCGCAACGCCGAAAGCCGACGGCTTCCTGGGCTGGCTCGACGCAGCGCTCGACAGGCTCGGATAATCCCATGCACCCTGCCGTCTCCGTCATCTTCTTCACGGTCTCCTCGGGCGCGGGCTTCGGGCTGATCTTTCTCCTGGGCCTCGGATTTCCGGTGGGCGAGGGCGCGGGGCACGCGTTTTTGGTCTCGCTCATCGGCGGCGGCCTGGCGGTCGCCGGCCTGCTCGCCTCCACCTTCCATCTCGGCCATCCCGAGCGGGCCTGGCGGGCCTTGAGCCAGTGGCGCTCGAGCTGGCTGTCGCGCGAGGGCATCGCCGCGGTTCTCACCCTGTCTCTGTTCGGCCTCTATGCGCTCGTCTGGATGCTGACCGGCGCGCGGCCGATGCTGCTGGGGCTCCTGGCCGCGCTCGGCGCCGCCGCCACGGTGTTCACCACAGCGATGATCTACGCCCAGCTCAGGACCGTGCCGCAGTGGAAGACGCCGCTCACGCCTGCGGTCTATCTCGGCTTTTCGCTGAGCTCGGGCTGGCTTCTCGCGTCGGGCCTGGGCAATCACGCCGGCCCCGAGGTCTGGGGCATCGCGCTGGTGATCCTCGCCTGGTTCGCCAAATGGGTCTGGTGGGCGCGCGCCGGCCGCGCCCGGCTGTCGGACTCCGGCTCCTCGCCTGAAACCGCGACCGGGCTCGGGTTCATCGGCAAGGTGCGGCTGCTGGAACGCCCGCATTCCGGCGAGAACTATCTCACCCGCGAGATGGTGCATGTGATCGGCCGCAAGCATGCCCGCATACTGCGCGGTCTGGCGTTGCTTCTGGGCGCAGCCGTACCTGTCGCGGTCCTGACGATCACCGCGCTCACCGGCGCGCCGGCGCTGCTCAATCTCCTGGCCGCCCTGTCGATGCTCGCAGGCCTGCTGGCCGAACGCTGGCTGTTCTTCGCCGAAGCCGAGCACGCCGTGTCGCTGTACTACGGCAACCGCTGAGAAAGCCTGGCTCCGCTCAGCCCGCGTTGCTCTTGCGCCAGGCGATGCCCTGCCGCAGCAGCACCGGCGAGGCCAGGCCCACCCCGATCAGCATCGTCGTCAGGCCCGGCGCCACCACCAGCAGCGCCACCAGGCCGAGCCAGATCCGCTCGAGCCGCGCCAACGGCGCCACCATGAAGCCGGTGAAGGCGCCGGCGAGCAGCACGATGCCGAGCGTCGCGCCGGTCAGTGTGACGGCGAACGCCTCCCAGGTGAAGCCTTGCGTCACGATCAGCAACGCCGGCGAATAGACGAAGACGAAGGGCACCAGCGCCTTGGCGATGCCGAGCCTGAAGGCGGTGTTGCCGGTCTGGAACGGATTGGAGCCGGCGATGCCGGCGGCCGCATAGGCCGCGAGCGCCACCGGCGGCGTGATGTCGGCCAGCACGCCGTAATAGAACACGAAGAAATGCGACACGATCGGCTCGACGCCGAGCAGTGACAGCGCGGGAGCGGCGACCGAGACCAGGATGATGTAGGTCGCGGTGGTGGGAATGCCCGCCCCCATCAGGATGCAGGCAAACGCCGTGAACAAGAGCGTGAAGAACAGGGCCAGCGCGTTGATCGTCACCCAACCATCGGGCAGCAGCGGCGTCAGCGTGGCGCCGATATTGGCCGCGGTCTGGGTGATGATGAAGGACAGCCGGAAGGCGGTGCCGGTCAGCGTGACGACGCCCACGACGATGCCGACCACCGCCGCCGCCGCGCCCACGGCGAGCGCATATTTGGCGCCCAGCGACAGCGCGTCGATCAGGTCCTTCACCGTCAGCCGGTTGTGCGGCGTGATGAAGCCCACCACGATGCAGGCGGTGATGCCCCAGACCGCGGCATAGTCCGGCGTGCGGCCGGAGAGAATCAGGAACATCAGGATCAGGAGCGGAATGACGGCCAGCCAGTTGTCGGCGAACACCTTCAGCATCTGCGGCATCTCGTCGGGACGCAGGCCGCGCAGGCCCAGGCGCTTGGCCTCGAAATGCACCATGGCGAAGATGCCGACATAATGCAGCAGCGCCGGGAACATCGCCGCATAGACAATGTCGCGATAGGGAATTTCCAGGAACTCGACCATGATGAAGGCGGCAGCCCCCATGATCGGCGGCGTGATCTGCCCGCCGGTCGAGGCGGTGGCCTCCACGGCGGCGGCGAAATGCGGGCGGTAGCCCACCTTCTTCATCGCCGGGATGGTGAGCGACCCGGTGGTCACCGTGTTGGCGATGGAGGAGCCGGAAATGGTGCCGAGCAGCGCCGAGGAGAAGATCGCCACCTTGGCGGGTCCGCCGGCATAGCGGCCGGCGATCGAGGAGGCTGCGTCGATGAACAGTTTGCCGAGCCCGATGCGGGTCGCCAGCACCCCGAACAGCACGAACAGGAACACGTATTTGGCCACCGCGCCCACCGCGATGCCGTAGATGCCCTGGTCGGTCATGTAGAGATGGTTGACCAGCGCGTTCCAGGAGGCGCCGGGATGGCGGAACACGCCGGGCATGTATTGGCCGAACAGGCCGTAGCACATGAAGGCGACGGCGATCGCCGTCAGCGTCCAGCCGATCGAGCGCCGCGCCGCCTCGAGCGTGAGCAGGATCAGCGCCGTGCCCATGAACACGTCGAACCCGGAGGGATTGCCGACCCGCACGGAGACGGCGCTTGCGGGCAGCAGCGGCAGATAGAGGGCTGCGGCGACGGCGAGCAGGCCGAAGCCCCAGTCCCAGATGCCGATGCCGCCGGGGCGCAGCAGGCTCGAGGGATAGAGCGTGTCATTCTCGCGCTTCGTGGCGCCGAACACCAGGAAGATCAGCCCGAGCACGAAGGAAATGTGGATGCCGCGATGGACGAGCTCGCGCACCAGGCCGAAGCCGGCTGCATAATAATGGTAGACCGACATGGCGACGAGCGCTGCAGTGACGAGCAACCCCACGGTCCTGCCGGTGGGCCGGAACGCCATTTCCGGATCGTATTTGCGCTCAAGCTCGGCCAGGTCGATGACGGGTTCGTCGCTTGCTCGATTGTCGGTTCCGCTCATGGCGCCACTCTCCGGCTTCGTAACAATGGAGCCGTCCGGTTGCCCGGCCCGGCATCATACAAAAGCGGCCGCCCGGTTGCCCGGGCGGCCAGCACTGATCTTGCTGCCGCTTGACCTTACTGGATCAGGCCGGCTTCCCGGTAGAATTTCTCGGCGCCCGGATGCAGCGGAATGCCGATGCCCTCGAGCGCCGTTTCCTTGGTCACGGTCTTGCCCTTGGCATGGCCCGAATCGAGCAGGGCGCGGGTGCTGTCGTTCCACAGCGCCTTGGTGATCTCGTAGATCAGGTCGTCGGTCTGGTTGGTGCTCGTCAGCCACTGCGCGCCAACGGCGACCGTGTCGGTGCCCGGAACGTCCTGATAGACGCCGTCCGGGATCGTATCCATGGAGAAGAAGGAGTATTCGGCGATCATCGCGTCGACTTCGGGACCCGAAATCGGCACCAGCACCACCTCGGCGCTCGAGGCCAGTTCCACCAGCGTGCCGGCCGGATAGCCGCCAACAAAGAACAGCGCATCGAGCTGGCCGTTGCGGATGGCGTCCGACGCGGGGCCGGGCTTGAGGTTCTCGACGGTGATGTCTTCTTCGCTCAGCCCGAAGGCCGCGAGGATCAGCTGGGCGTCGACATAGGTGCCCGAGCCGGGCTCATCGAGCGAAACCCGCTTGCCCTTGAGGTCGGCGACGGAGGCGATGCCCGACTCCTTGGAGGCCACCAGGTGGATGTGTTCGGGGTAGAGCGCCGCGATCGCGCGCAGCTCCTGCATCGGTTCCTGGCCCTCGAAGGTGCCGGTGCCGGAATAGGCCCAGTAGGCGACATCCGACTGGGAGAAGCCCGAGCTCAGGATGCCCGACTTGATGCCGTTCACATTGGCGACCGAACCGCGCGAGGACTGGGCGATGGCCACCAGGCCGGGAACGCCGCAGGATCCGCCTTCATCGCAGGCGCGCGAGCCGGGCGGGTTGGAAATCGCGTTGGCGATCGCGCCGCCGAGCGGGAAATAGGTGCCGCCGGTGCCGCCGGTGCCGATGGAGAAGAAGTTCATTTCCTGGGCCTGGACCCCGGAGGCCCCGATCATCAGTGCGGCGCCGACCGCTGCGGCCTTCGCCGTGCGCGCCATCAAAGTCGTGAAAAGTCCCATGCGTATCTCCCTGTTTTTCCGGCGGTCTGGCTCAAGACACCTCCGCCTTGTCGATCTGCGCCCAATGTTGCCGTTTGCGACGGTTTTGTCAAAGGCGGATGGAACTCCTCCGCCCCGCCGGGCCGGCCGGCGACCCGGACCGTCAATCTTCGAGCGCGCCGATCCGCGCCGACGGCGAGGGCTGGCCGGCAACCAGCTTCAACAGATCGTCGCCCATGCGGATGAAGCGGCGCGCCCGCCGGGTCAGCACGAAACCCGCCTGCGGGGCGTGCACGGAAACGGCGCCGCCCGGCTCGCCCGGGCGAGCGACGACCTCGACCAGCAACTGCCCGGCCTCCACCCGGTCGCCGGGCGCCACATGATAGAGAATGGTGCCGCCCACCGGCGCCCGCACCATTTCGACATGGGCGATCGGCTCGGCGACAAAGTCCGCCCTGAGCGCCGCCGGCGCCACGCCGTCATCGGCGATCACGCCGCGCATCACCAGGAAGCGGTAGAGCCCGTCCGCATCCTTGCGGGCGAGAACCGGGTCGACATCGAGCTGGCCGCGCAGTTCCACCGTGGTGGCGCAGAGGCCCTTGAGATCGCCCTTGGCCTTCGCGCTCATCTGGGCAAAGGCCGCCTCCTCGAAGGCGCAATCGGAGCCGGCGTTCCACAGCACCGCGGCCTCTGCATCAAGGCATGCCGCGAGATCGGACATTTCGGGCCAGAGCCGGTCGGGAATATAGAGATACTGCACGCCCTCGTCGTCGCAGTGCAGGTCGAGCACGATCGGGTGATTGTCGGCCAGTTCCAGAAGCCGGCTCTTGAGCCGGCGGTCGGTGAACACGGCGGACGTCGGCCCATGAAGCGTGCGCACGCCATCCGCATCGGGAACCGGGAAACCCCGGTTGAAATTGGCCCGGTTGCCGGTCGAAAACCGGCCCATGTGCTGGCTGAACATGTGCTGCGCGGCGCCCACCGGATTGGCCTGCGGCACCAGCGTCAGCGAACCGCGCAAGCGGCCCTCGGCCTCTGCCCTGACCAGTTCGGGGATCAGGTAATGCAGCGCCGCCGGCCCGGGCCGCTCGTCGGCATGGAGGGCTGCCTGGATATAGGCACCGGGTGCTGCCGCATCGCTGCCCGCAAACCGGTGCACGATCAGCTCATAGGCAATGCCGGGGGTTTCGCCTGCCAGTGTCTCGATCTCGGTCTTCATCGCGTCTCACCTTGAATTGCTGGTCCGTCTCCGCGGCGGCGCCTGCCGGTCCTGGAGCTTCGGCCCGGAGGATTACACGCGCCGGGCGCGGATGTCGCTGAGAATTTCGCGCGCCGCATTGTGCCCCGGCACGCCGGTGACGCCGCCGCCCGGATGGGTGGACGCGCCGCACATGTAGAGCCCCTTGAGCGGCCCGCGATAGGCGCCATAGCCGAGCACCGGCCGCGCCGAAAACAGCTGGTTGAGGCTCAGCTTGCCGTGGAAGATGTCGCCGCCCACCAGCGACAGCTTGCGCTCGAGATCGAGCGGCGAGAGCGCCTGGCGGGCGATCACGCTGTCCCTGAAGCCCGGCGCATGGCGGTCGACCGTGTCGATCATCAGGTCTGCCACCGTCTCGCGGTGATCGTCCCAGGACGAGCCGCCGGGGAAGTCCGCGGGTAGGGTCGGCGCCACATGCTGGCAGAACAGACTCGCGACATGCTTGCCTTCGGGCGCCAGGCTGTCATCCAGCGTCGAGGCGATCAGCATCTCGACAACCGGCTGGCGCGACCAGCCGTGCGCCCGCGAATCGAGATAGGCGCGGTCCATGTAGTCGAGCGACGGCGCGATGATGATGCCTGCGGTCAGGTGATCGCCAGGCGTGTCGCCCCTGTTTGGCCGCGCGGTGAAATCCGGCAGCCGGTCGAGCGCCAGATTCATCCGGAACGTGCCCGACCCGCTCTGCCAATGGCCGATGCGGCGGCGGAAATCCTCAGGCAGCAACGCGTCCGCGAGAAGAGTGCCGACCAGCAGCTGCGGGTGAATGTTGGAGGCGATCAGGTCTGCCGGATGGCGCGCGCCGTCTTCGGTGACGACGGCGCAGACGCGGCCCTTGTCGGTCTCGATCGTCGCCACCGGCGTGGCCGTCCTGATCGTCACGCCCCTTTCCTCGCAGGCCCGGCGCATGGATTGCGTAATCGCGCCCATGCCGCCGATGGCATGGCCCCAGGCGCCACGGTTGCCGTTGACTTCGCCGAAGCAGTGATGCAGCAGCACATAACCGGTCCCCGGGGTATGCGGGCTGGTCCAGGCGCCGACAATGCCGTCGAAGCCGAACAGCGCCTTGACCGGATCGCTCTCGAACCAACGGTCGAGGATCTCGGCCGCCGAACAGGTGAAGAGATCGAGTACGTCGCGGCGCGCCTCGAGCGACAATTGCGAAAACCGCTTGCCCAGCGACGCCGCCTTCAGGAGCTCCGGCACGGCCGACAGCCAGTTGCCGTCGGTGACGTTGGGCGGGGTCCTGAGCAGCAGGTCGCGCAGCACGGACGCTGCGTTTTCGAGCATCCGCTCATAGCCCTCGAGCGCCGCGGCGTCGCGCTCGGAAAACTGCGCCACAGAGGCCTTCGTGCGCCCGGGACCGGCTTCGAGCGCCCGCCCGTCGGGCAGCGGCAGGAAATTGCCCATGCGCCGCTCGACGATCCTGAGGCCGTGGCGGGCCAGGTCGAGATCGGCAATCACCTTGGGATTGAGCAGCGACACGGTGTAGGAGGCGACCGAATTGCGGAAACCGGGATGAAATTCCTCGGTCACCGCCGCCCCGCCGATGATGTCGCGCTTTTCCAGGACCGTAACCCTGTGCCCGGCCTTGGCCAGGTACCAGGCGCAGACCAGTCCGTTATGGCCGCCGCCGATCACCACCGCATGCTTCATGTCGATTCCCCGTCCGCTAATGGGCCGCATCCTGCACCGGCAGCCCCGATCCGCGCAATGGCCGGCGCGATCGCGCGGCGATCCGCTGGCACCCGCTTGCGCCCTCGCCAAAGACCTTGACGGCGGCCAAGCCATGGTGCGCAATCGGGCATGTCCGATCTCATCGATGATTCGCCCACCAACGCCACGGAATTCACCGTCAGCGAGCTGTCCGGCTCGATCCGCCGCACGGTCGAGGACGCCTTCGGCTATGTGCGGGTGCGCGGCGAGATCTCCGGCTATCGCGGCCCGCATTCCTCGGGCCACGCCTATTTTTCCCTGAAAGACGACAAGGCCCGCATCGAGGCGGTGATCTGGAAAGGCGTGTTCTCGCGGCTCAAGCATCGCCCCGAGGAGGGGCTCGAGGTGATCGCCACCGGCAAGATCACCACCTATCCGGGATCGTCCAAATACCAGATCGTCATCGAGCAGATCGAGCCCGCCGGCGCCGGCGCGCTGATGGCGCTGATCGAGGAGCGGCGGCGGAGACTCGCCGCCGAGGGCCTGTTCGACGAGGGCCGCAAGCAATTGCTGCCCTTCATGCCGCGCGTCATCGGCGTGGTCACCTCGCCCACCGGCGCCGTCATCCGCGACATCCTGCACCGTCTCGAGGACCGGTTTCCGGTCCACGTGATCGTCTGGCCGGTCCGGGTGCAGGGCGAGACCTCGGGCGAGGAGGTTGCCCAGGCCATTACCGGCTTCAACGCGCTCGCCCCCGGCGGCCCGATCGCCCGCCCCGAGCTGATCATCGTCGCCCGCGGCGGCGGCAGCCTCGAGGATCTGTGGGGCTTCAACGACGAGGCGGTGGTGCGCGCCGCCGCCAGTTCGGACATCCCGCTGATCTCCGCCGTCGGCCACGAGACCGACTGGACGCTGATCGATCACGCAGCCGACCGCCGCGCGCCCACCCCCACGGGCGCCGCCGAAATGGCAGTCCCCGTCAAGGCCGATCTGGTGGCCGAGGTCGCAGGGCTCGCCGCGCGGCTCGGATCGGCGCAGTCGCGCACGCTCGACCGGCGGCGCGAGGCGGTGCGTTCGCTCGCGCGCGCCTTGCCGACGCTCGACAGCGTGCTGGCGCTGCCGCGCCAGCGGCTCGACCGCTCCGCGCAGGGCCTGGGCCAGGCGCTGCAGCTCAACACCGCCAACCGGCGCCGCCATTTCGAGCGCCAGGCCGCCCGCGTCACCCCGGTGGCGCTGGTCTCGGCGCTGCGCGACAAGCGCCAGAGGGTGCGCGACCGGGCCGCGCGCGCCGACCGGGCGCAGGAGCGCCGGCTTGACGCCTGGCGCGCCCGCCTCGACCGACACGCGGCCGTGCTCTCGGCCGTCCCGCGCCGCATCGCGGATCTGCAGTCGCGCGGCCGCGACCGCCTCAAGGGGCTGCATCACCGGGCCGACATCGCGCTCACCCAGACGCTCTCCCAGCGCCGCCGGGGCCTGGACGCCCAGTCCCGCATGCTGCAATCGCTGTCCTATCACAGCGTGCTCGGCCGCGGCTTCGCCGTGATCCGCGATTCCGGCCGTGCCGTCCTGTCGCGCGCCTCCCAGGTCGACGCCGGAACCCTGCTCGCCATCGAGTTCGCCGACGGCGAGGTCGCAGCGCTGACCCAAAGCCCCGGCCAGCCCCTCTCCGCCCCAAAAAAACCGCCCCGCCCCAAACGCGGCGAACCCGGCCAGGGCACCCTGTTCTGAGACGGCTTGGCAATTCCTGTTCAGCCGGCAATCTGTTCCGCCGCTTCATGGCCTGAGAGATAGGCGCCGTGGACAGTTGCGGGATGGTCGGCATGCACGGCTTCGCCGGCAAAGACCAGACGCCCGTTCCAATCGGTGCCAGCGAAGGAGTGCCGGGTTTCCCGGCCGGTGCCGACAGCCGCGAAGGAATAGGACCCCAGTGCAAAAGGATCCTTGCCCCACCGGCTGATCTGGGCCGCCACTGGATCAGGCACAGCCGGGCCGAAGATCGATTTGAGGGCCGCCATCGCCTGAGCGATTGTTCCGGCATCGTCCAGCGCCTCGACCTCGCGGGCGGCCGCGCCGGCATTGAAACCCATCAGCAGCGGTTCGCCGCTGATTCTGCTCAATGACAGCCATTGGGACCAATAGCCGTCCCGGTCCCCGAGATAGCTGAAGACATCGCCGGTTTCGGGCCAGAACATACGCTCAAAGCGCAGGCAGCATTTGTTCAGCAGCCCCATGCCGAGCGCGCTGATCGCGGTCGTCCTGTCCTTGCTCAAGGGATGGCTGAACTCTATCCTTTTGGCCTTCAACACACCCAGAGGCACGGTGACCAGCACATGACGCGCCTGATAGGCGCTTCCTGTGCCGGTGGTAACACGAACGCCCTTCCCGGCTTTCTCGATCCGAACCACGACCTGGCCGGTTTGAATGGAAAGCCCTTTCGCCAGATGCGCGGGCAGCGCGCCGTAACCGTCAGGAAACACCACTTCGGCGCCGTCATACTCGTCGCTGTCATCAAAGCTCCATGCCGAAAGATCCTGCCATCCGGCGGCATATTCGAGCTCGATGTTGTCATGGATGATGTGCCGGACCAGCCGCCGTTTGTTTTCATCGAGACTGGCCCAGTCCGGCAGCGCCTCGACCGCACCGCTGAGCGAAATATCATCGTCGCGACCTTCGGCGCGAACCCGGGCCTTTTCGATCAGGGTTCTGGCAAGCTTTTCTGCGTCATCGAGAACCACGCGTCCGCCGCCCGGCTTGAAAACCGGGTTTGGGTCCCACCGTGTTTGCTTACGCGCAATGCCCGCTTCATCGGCCAGATGCGTCAGCGGGTTGCCGTCAGTTCCGTGGATCCAGCTCGCCCCAAGATCAACCGGAACATGGGCCCATTGGTTGCTGGTCCAGATACGTCCGCCGATCCGGTCACGCGCTTCAAGCACAAGCGTTGCAGCGCCCCGCTCATTTAGCGCCCGGGCCGCAGACAGGCCAGCCATGCCCGCGCCAATGATGATCACATCAGGCTGAGCCTGCGCCCTGGCCGGTGCGAGGGCGAATGGGCAGGCGGCTGACGCCATGCCAGCCAATAGATCCCGGCGCGATAGCATCCGCGGCTCCCCTCTCGATGGGCGCATGACGCCATGGCTCGAAGAGGCCACGGCAATGGTACAAACACTCAAGATTTAAGCTGCTTGACGCAAAAAGAAAGACCGCCCCCCTCATCCTTCAGCTTCGCTGGTCCAGCCGATAGATCATTTACAGAACGGACCGGATAGGTGGTTTACAGTTTCTGCTGGAATTGCCCTTTCTCCGGTTTGTGTTGCTGGATGGGTTGGAGTCTGTCCGAGGTTGGAACGAGGTGGCCGATGGGTCTGATGTAGAAGCGGACTTCGAAAACGTCGTTGTCGATCTCGATCATGGCGACGCGGTCGGCGATGATGGCGCTGGAGATATGGACGAGGCCGCCGCGGACGGCGGTCACCGCTGCGGCCGGACTCTCCCCCACGTCACTGCAGCCACGGCACTCACCCTGTCGATGAGGTGCTCGCCCGCTGCCACGGGCTGGCGATCGACCTGGCCATGCGGCGCGACTCGTCGTGAGGGGCCGCATCCGACGGGAAGTCCCTGTCCTTTGAAATTGGATGAAAGCCCTACCGTACAGTCATCCCGGCCCCCGCGCCGGGATCCAGCCACCGCGCGTCCGCGCGGTGAAAGACTTGTTTCAGCCCAGGGACCAGAGCTCCATGGATGCCGGATCGAATCCGGCATGGCGGTGATGAAATTCCCACGCGGCGCTGGGCAGCGCGTGAGCATCGTCCTGCCTGTGCCGCTCAGGCGAAGAACCGCTCATAGGTCTCCGGCTTGAAGCCGATCAGCAGGCGTCCATCCGCTTCCAGCACCGGCCGCTTGATCATCGAAGGCTGCGCCAGCATCAGGCGGATCGCCTTGTCCGCATCGAGATCCTGCTTGTCCGCCTCATCGAGCTTGCGGAACGTGGTTCCGGCGCGGTTGAGAACAGTTTCCCACCCGGCCTGCGCGCACCAGCGCGTCAGATGCGCCCGGTCGATGCCCGAAACCTTGTAGTCGTGGAACTCCGCTTCGATGCCATGATCGCCAAGCCAGACGCGCGCCTTCTTCATCGTGTCGCAGGTCTTGATGCCATAAATGGTGACGGTCATGGCTCGCCTCTCCCGCATCCGGTCACGAATGACCTATTCCCACTCGATGGTGCCGGGCGGCTTCGACGTCACGTCGTAGACGACGCGGTTGATGCCCTTGACCTCGTTGATTAGGCGAGTGGCCGTCTTTCCCAGGAACTCCATGTCGTAGGGGTAGAAATCGGCGGTCATGCCGTCGACCGAGGTGACTGCGCGCAGCGCGCAGACGAATTCGTAAGTCCGGCCGTCGCCCATGACGCCGACGGTCTGCACCGGCAGGAGCACGGCGAAGGCCTGCCAGATCGTGTCGTAGAGGCCGGCCTTGCGGATCTCGTCGAGATAGATCGCGTCGGCCTGGCGCAGGATGTCGAGTTTCTCCCGGGTGATGCCGCCGGGGCAGCGGATGGCGAGACCCGGTCCGGGGAACGGATGGCGACCGATGAAGCTGTCGGGCAGGCCGAGCTCCCGGCCCAGCACCCGGACCTCGTCCTTGAACAGTTCGCGCAAGGGCTCCACCAGCTGCATGTTCATGCGCGCGGGCAGGCCGCCGACATTGTGGTGCGACTTGATGGTGACCGACGGCCCGCCCGAGAACGAGACGCTTTCGATGACGTCGGGATAGAGCGTGCCCTGGGCCAGATAGTCGGCGCCGCCGATTTTCTTTGCTTCTTCCTCGAACACCTCGATGAACAGCCGGCCGATAGTCTTGCGCTTGGTCTCCGGATCGGCCTCGCCCTCGAGCTGCGAGATGAAGCGGTCAGAGGCATCCACCAGCTTGAGCGAGAGATTGTAGTGCTCGCGGAACATGGCAACCACGTCGCGCGCCTCGTTCAAACGCATCAGCCCGTGATCGACCAGGATGCAGGTCAGCTGATCGCCGATCGCCTCGTGAATCAGGAGTGCGGCCACCGAGGAATCGACCCCGCCCGAGAGCGCGCAGATGACCTTGCCGTCGCCCACCTGGTCGCGGATCTTCTGGATCATTTCGGCCTTGTAGGCGGCCATCGACCAGTCGGATTTCAGGCCGACGATCTTGTGGACGAAATTGGACAGGAGCTTCGCGCCGTCGGGCGTGTGCACCACTTCCGGATGGAACATGGTGGTGTAGTAGCGCCGCTTCTCGTCGACCGAGATGGCGAAGGGCGCGTTGGGCGAGGTGCCGATCACCTCGAAGCCTTCCGGCAGCCGCGTCACCCGGTCGCCATGGCTCATCCACACCGGATATTTCTTGCCCACTTCCCAGAAGCCCTCGAACAGCGGCGAGGATTTGAGGATCTCGACATCGGCGCGGCCGAACTCGCGGTGATGGCCGCCCTCGACATGGCCGCCGATCTGCTGGCACAGCGTCTGCTGGCCGTAGCAGATGGCGAGGATCGGCACACCCGAATCGAACACCGCCTGCGGGGCGCGGGGCGAGCCTTCGCGGGTGACCGAATCGGGGCCTCCGGAAAAGATCACGCCCTTGGGCCGCATCCGCTCGAAGCCGTCCTCGGCCAGCTGGAACGGAACGATCTCGCAATAGACGCCGGCTTCGCGGACGCGCCGGGCGATGAGCTGCGTCACCTGACTGCCGAAGTCGATGATCAGGATGGAATCGGGATGAGTGGTGTGGAGGATATCGTTCATGGCGAGCCGTTAAGCCAAAACCGCGCCGGATGCAATCGCCTGCTCTATGCGATCCACCGCTTGGGCGAGGTTTTCGTCGATGACGTGGAGATACTCGGTCCAGTCATCGACATGGGTGAGGTCGGCCTTGCCATCGGAAATGCCGCGCAGGCCGATAACCGGAACCGAAAACAGGCTGGCCGCACGCACCACCGCGAAGGTCTCCATGTCGACCATGTCGGCCTCGATCCGGTCATAGGCGGCGCCGGACACGATGTTGGCTCCGGTCGACAGGCTGGCGGACGCCACGTCCCCTGCGATCACCGGGAGCGGCAGGCTGGCGGGCAGATCAAGTAACGGCGTCCGGCCCTTCTCGAACCCGAGCGGGCTTGCATCCATGTCGCGGTAGCTCACCGATGACACCTGATAGACATGGGTCTGTTCGAGCAGCCGCGATCCGGCGGATCCCAGCGAGACAATGCAATCGGGCCTGTTTGCCGCGAGGCTCGAAAGCCGGAAGGCCACGGCGCTTGCGGCCTCGACAGGACCGATGCCGGTCATCAGCGGCTGAAACCGCGCCTTCAGATGCGGGCCATATTCCGGCTGGGCCGCCATGACGTAGAGAATGCGGCGCGCGCCAACCGTCTTTATCTCGCCTCTCATCCGGCAATCCCTTCGCGGCCGCGCACCACCATCATGGTGCCGGTCATCGAGGCGATCAGCTTGGCCGGGCCGTCGGCGATGGCATAGGCGCGGCCGTCGCTGACGATGATGGTGTTGCCCGGCTTGGTGACTTCGCCGCGGAACAGGAACCGCTCGCCGCGGCCGGGCGACAGCAGGTTGATCTTGAACTCGATGGTCAGTACCGCCGCCTCTTCGGGCATCACGCTCAGCGCGGCATAGCCGCAGGCCGAATCGAGCGCAGTCGAGAGAATGCCGGCATGCAGGAATCCGTGCTGCTGGGTCAGGTCCTCGCGAAACGGCATCTCAAGCTCGACCACGCCATATTCGACCTTGGTCAGCGCCGCGCCAATGGTCTGCATGACTTTCTGCCGGGCAAAGCTCGTGCTCACGCGCTCGCGGAAATTCTGATCGGGCCTCTCGTCCATGCAGCAATCCTTTCCCAAGCTTTTCGCAGGTGCGGCAACGCTTTCGCAAGTGCGAAATTGCCAAGCAGCCTGGCAAACAGCAAGCGATTTCTGCAGGCCGCGCGATCCTGGCGGATGGTTCTCATCTGTCAGGACGAATCGCCCCGCCACTGGCACCCCCCGGCTCAGGCCGGATTGAGCCACCAGATGGCAGCGTTGAGCAGGCCCGCGAAGGAGACCCAGAGCGCATAGGGCAGGAACATCAGCGCCGAGGGACGGTCGCGCCGCCAGGCAAGCGCGATGAAGGCCAGGATCGAGATCAGCATCCCGGCCAGAACGACCAGCGCCAGGTCCGGGCGCTGCGCGGTGAAGAAGACCAGCGGCCAGAGAAAATTGAGCGCGATCTGGGTGAACCAGATCTTCGGCAGCAGTCCGCCCCGGTCGCGGATGAAGACCCGGGCGCCGGCGATGCCGATGAGGATGTAGAGTGCGGTCCAGACCGGGCCGAAGATCCAGTTCGGCGGATTGAACCAGGGCTTGGTGAGCGCCTGGTACCAGGAACCGGGCATCGAGAAGGCGCCGATCAGGCTGCCGCCGGCCACGGTCAGCACAATGAACAGGGTCACTGTCAGAGCGTTGGATCTGGTCATGTCTTCGCCTCACCCATTGCGTCCGCCACCCGAATCGGCAGCGGCTTGCCGCGGCATCACAGCTTGCGCCGGAACGCCATGAAATAGAACCCGTCGGTTCCGGTGCGGCGCGGCGACAGCACCAGGCCGAGGTTCGCGGTCGCATAGGGAACGGCCTGATCCGAATCCGCCACCGCGGACTTCCAACGCTCCTTAAGGCTGATGGTTTCGAATTCCGGATGACGCTGCAGGAACGCCCTGGTGCGGTCGGTGTTTTCCTCGGGCAACAGCGAGCAGGTGACATAGGCGATCTCGCCGCCCGGGCGGACATAGTTGACCGCCTCGTCGAGCACCTTGTCCTGATCAGCGATGCGGTCGGCGATGTTCTTCTCCGAGATCCGCCACTTGGCGTCGGGCCTGCGCCGCCAGGTGCCGGTGCCGGTGCAGGGCGCGTCGATCAGCACCCGGTCCATGCGAGCTTCGAGTCCCGCCAGATTGTGGGCGCGCTCCTTGATGTAGATGTTCTCGGCGCCGGCGCGGCGGATGCGCTCGACCATCGGCGCAAGCCGGCGGCGATCGGAATCATAGGCGTTGATGCTGCCCTCGTTGTTCATCATCGCCGCGAAGGCCAGCGACTTGCCGCCGCCACCGGCGCAATAGTCGAGCACCATCTCGCCGGGAGCGGCGCCGGCGAGACCCGCCGCAAGTTGCGAGCCCTCATCCTGGATCTCGAACCAGCCGCGGGCGAAGCTCACTTCGCTGGTCGCGGCGATCTGGCGCTGAGGCCCTTCCCCGGCCTCGATGCGGATGCCGTGCGGCGCAAGCCGGGTGGGTTCGGCGCCCTGGCCGGCAAAGGCCTCGAGCACCTGGTCGCGGGTGGTCAGGAGCGTGTTCACCCTCAGATCGAGCGGCGGGCGCGCAGTCATGGCCTGGGCTTCCGCTTCCCAGTCGTCGCCGAAGGCGCGTTCGAAGGACGGCGCCAGCCATTCGGGAATGTCGGCGCGCACATGCGCCGGGGCCGCGGACAGATCCCGCGCCAGACATCGCACAAGCGTTTCGGTGGACGGGATTTCGGGCGCGAACTTGTCGCCGTCGAGACTGGCCGTGAGTTCTTCCGGGCTGATCTTCCATTGCCGCAGCAGCGTCGCCACGGCGAGATCGGCGGGCGTGTCGCCATCCATGACGAAGGCATGGGACAGCTTCATGCGCAGCGCGTCGTGCACGAGGTTGGAAATCGCCGCGCGGTCGCCCGACCCGGCAAAGCGGTGCGACAGGCCCCAGTCCTTCAGCGCATCGGGTACCGGCCGGTGCCGCGTGTGCATGTCGTCGAGGATTTCAATGGCTGCTTGCAGGCGTCCGCCGAGGCGCATGGTCATGTCTCCAAATGCAGGTCGCGCTCACATCAGGAGCGGCAAGGCACATGCATTACAATAAGTGGCGCCCGCGTCCTTTTTGGGGCCACTTCTGATGGCCGGCGCTGGCAGGTTGATCCCTGCTAGAGCCTTTCTCGCCCAATTGGAAGCGGTTTGACGGCGCGAACCGCTCAAATGCAGCGGCCGCCGTCGACTTCCATGGCGACGCCGGTGATCATCGAAGCCTCGTCGGAGCAGAGGAAACAGGCGGCGTTACCCATGTCCTGAGGCGTCGAGAACCGTCCCAGCGGGATGGTGGAGAGAAATTTCGCGCGGATCTCCGGCGTGTCCTCGCCCATGAAGGATTTGAGTAGCGGGGTTTCGCCGGCCACCGGATTGATGGCGTTGACGCGGATGCCGGACGGGGCCAGTTCCACCGCCATGGTCCGCGTCGCGGTGATCATCCAGCCCTTGGAGCAGTTGTACCAGTTGAGCCGCGGCCGGGGACTGACGCCGGCCGTCGAGGCGACGTTGAGGATGGCGCCGGCGCCCCTTTGCTTCATGCCCGGCACGAAGTGACGCGCGGTGAGATAGACCGACTTGGCGTTGACCGCCAGCACCCGGTCGAAATCCTCTTCGCTCACATCCTCGAGGGCCGCGGGAAGATGGGTGATGCCGGCATTGTTGACCAGGATATCGAGATGGCCGAAGCGGCCGAGCACGGAAGCGGCCATGGCGGCGACCGAGTCATTCTTCGACACATCGACGGTGATGGCGATGGCGCGGTCGCCAAGGCCCGAGGCGAATTCGCTGGCGGCTCCCGCATTGATGTCGGCGATGGCGACGCGGGCGCCCTCGTCCAGGAACTTGCGGACGATGCCCGCGCCAAATCCGGATGCGCCGCCGGTCACGAGCGCCGTCTTGCCTTCAAGTCTCATCGGTCTCTCTCCTCGGAAAAATCTACTTGCCGTGCCAGACGGCGACGGTCTTGAGCGCCGAGAAGCCGTACAGCGCCTCGAAGCCCTTCTCGCGGCCGTGGCCGGATTTGCCGACGCCGCCGAAGGGCAGTTCGACGCCGCCGCCGGCGCCGTAATTGTTGACGAAGACCTGGCCGGAGCGGATGGCGCGGGCGAGCCGCATCTGCCGGCCGCCGTCGCGGGTCCAGACGCCGGCGACGAGGCCGTAGTCGGTGCCGTTGGCAATAGTCACGGCTTCCTCCTCGTCGCGGAACGGGATGATGACCTGCACCGGCCCGAAGATCTCGTCGCGGGCCAGCGCATGGCCGGGATCGACGTCGCCATAGAGCGTCGGCCGCACATAATGCCCGCCCATCGGCGCCGATTTCGGCATCTGGCCCTCGGCCACGGGGGCGAGGCCGTCCTCGTCGGCTTCGGCGAGGAAGCCCTGGACGATGTTCTTCTGCCGCGCCGAGATCAGCGGCCCGACCGACTGGTCCTCCATCGCCGCGCCGACGGTCAGCGCCTTGTAGCGCTCGCTCATCAGCCGGACGATGTCCTTGTGCAGCGACGCCTCGACCAGGATGCGCGAGGAGGCCGAGCAGGTCTGGCCGGCGTTCTGGATCCCGGCATTGACCAGGAACGGCAAAGCGCGGTCGAGATCGGCATCGGCGAAGACGATCTGCGGCGACTTGCCGCCAAGCTCCAGTGTCACCGGGACGACGTTACTCGCCGCCGCCATCTGCACCTTGCGGCCGGTCTCGAGCGAGCCGGTAAACGAGAGATGATTGACGCCGGGGTGCGAGCAGAGCGCCGCACCCGCCTCCTCGCCCAGCCCCGGCACGACGTTGAGTGCGCCTGCGGGCAGGCCGCATTCGACCGCGATGCGGGCGAAGGCGAGGGCTGTGAGCGAGGCTTCTTCAGCCGGCTTCAGAATCGCGGCGTTGCCCATGGTCAGGGCCGCGCCCACCGAGCGTCCGAGGATCTGCATCGGATAGTTCCACGGGATGATGTGGCCGGTCACGCCATGCGGCTCGCGCAGGGTGAAGACCGTGTAGTCGTTGAGATAGGGAATGGTCTCGCCGTGGATCTTGTCGGCCGCGCCGCCATAGAATTCGAGATAGCGCGCCAGAGCGCGGGCATCGGCGCGGGCCTGGCTGAGCGGCTTGCCGACGTCATGGGCCTCGAGCTTGGCCAGCCACTCGACATTTTCCTCCACCGCGCGGCCGATTTTGGCGAGCAGCCGCCCCCGTTCTGCGGCGGGCATCGCGCCCCATTCGCCGGCAAGGGCGGATTGCGCCGCGTCGACCGCTGCCTCGATCTCGGCCTTGCCGCCGCGGGCGATGCGGCCGATCTCCAGCCCGGTCGAAGGGTCCTCGACGGCGAGCGTCTTGCCGCCGCTCGCGCCGATCCATCGCCCGCCGATCAGGCATTGGCTCGTGTCAAATCCGGCGTCGAGGGTATCGGTCACGGTCGTTCCTTTCATGCGGTCTCTCCGGCGTCAGTCAGCCGGGGCGGCAAGGGCGGCTTCCAGCGACGGGGTCGCGGCCACCAGCGCCTGCGTATAGGGATGCTGCGGATTGCGAAACAGGTTTTCCGTCTCGCCCTCTTCGACAATGCGGCCGTCCTTCATCACCAACACCCGGTCGGTGATGGCGCGCACTACCGAGAGATCATGCGAGATGAACAGATAGGACAGGTCCAGGCGGTCCGAAAGTTCGGCCAGCAGGTCGAGGATCTGGGCGCGGATCGAGACGTCGAGCGCGGAGACCGCCTCGTCGAGCACGATCAGCGCCGGCTCGATGATCAGCGCCCGGGCGATGGCGATGCGCTGGCGCTGGCCGCCGGAGAATTCGTGGATATACTTGTCGGCGTCGCCGGACGACAAGCCGACCTCGGTCAACGCCCGGTCGATCCGCCGCTCGAGATCGGCGCCCTGCGGACGCGATTTGAGCAAATGAAACGGTTCCGTAACAAGCCTTCGCACGCGGTGGCGCGGATTGAAGGATCCGTAGGGATCCTGAAACACCACCTGCATTTTTGCCCTGAGCTCCGGATGCGGTCCGTCGCCGGCGCTGGACACCACATGACCACCGAGGCGGATCTCGCCTCCCTGCAGCGCATCAAGCGCCAGGATGGCGCGGGCGAGCGTGGACTTGCCGCAGCCCGATTCGCCCACCAGCCCGACATTCTCGCCGTGGTGGATCTCGAAGCCGACCCGGTCGACGGCGCGGAACGGCGGGCGGCGGACGAACAGGTTGCGGCGCGGCTGGGGGTAGTCGCGCACGACGTCCTCGACCGACAGCACCGGGACGGCCGCCATTTCCGGCTTGCGGCCGCGATCGGGCACGTGGGCCGAGGCCGAAAACAGGGCGCGCGTATAGGGGTGGCGCATCGCGCGGAAGACCGCGCGCGTCGCCCCGGCCTCGACCACGGCGCCGTCCTTGAGGATGGCGATCGAATCGGCCAGTCCGGCGACCACGGCGAGATCATGGGTGATCAGCATCAGCCCCATGTCTTCTTCACGGACGAGTTGGGTGAGCAGGTCGAGGATCTGCGCCTGGGTGGTCACATCCAGCGCTGTGGTCGGCTCGTCGGCGATCAGCACCTTCGGCCTCAGCGCGATCGCCTGGGCGATGACCACGCGCTGGCGCTGGCCGCCGGAGAGATCGTGCGGATAGCGGTCGAGCGGAAACCGGTCCTCGGGCAGGCCGACGCGGTTCAGCATGTCGCGCGCGACGGCCAGCGCCTCGCGGCGGCCGGCGCCGGTATGGATGCGGACGGTTTCGGCCACCTGGTCGCCGATGGTGCGCACCGGGTTGAGCGCGGTCATCGGCTCCTGGAAGATCATGCCGACATCGCGGCCGCGCATCTGGCAGAGCGCTTTCTCGTCCAGCCCTGAAAGACTGACGCCGCCGACCCGGATCTCGCCGCTCCAGGTGCTGCCGCGGGGCAGAAGCTGCATCACCGACAGCGCAGTCATGGATTTGCCCGATCCCGATTCGCCGACGACGCCCAGGATTTGTCCGGGTTCGAGCGTCAGATCGATGTCGTGCAGCACGGGATGGCCGTGGATGTCGAGCTTCAGGTTGGAGATCGAGAGCGCGCTCATCATCGCTCCCGTCTCAGCTTGGGGTCGAACAGGTCGCGCAGGCCGTCGCCCATCAGGTTGAGCCCGAGCACGGTGATGATGATGGCGAAGCCGGGAAACAGAGCCATGTGCGGCGCAAGCGAAATCAGCGTCTGGGCGTCGGCCAGCATCCGGCCCCAGCTCGGCAGCGGCGGCTGCGCGCCCAGGCCCACATAGGCGAGGGCTGCCTCGGCGAGGATGGCGAGCGAGAACTGGATGGTGCCCTGGACGATCAGGAGATTGGCGATGTTGGGCAGGATGTGCTCGGCCGAAATGCGCGTGGCTCCCTTGCCGGCGACGCGGGCGGCGAGGATGAAATCGCGGGTCCAGAGCGACAGCGCGGCGCCCCGCGACAGCCGCGCGAAGACGGGCACGTTGAAGATGCCGATGGCGATGATGGCGTTGATGGCGCCGGGGCCGAACACGGCGGTGATCATGATCGCCAGGAGCAACGACGGGAAGGCGAACACCAGATCGTTGCCGCGCATGATGATCTCGTCAACGAGACTGCCGCGGCGGGCGGCGGCGTAGAGCCCGAGCGGCACGCCCAGAATCATGCCGATGCCGACCGCGACGAAGGCAACGGCGATCGACACCCGGGCGCCGACCATGATCATGGAGAACATGTCGCGTCCGAAATGATCGGTGCCGAACCAGTGTTGCAGGGACGGTGTCTGCAACTTCGTGGGGATCGAGAGCTTGGTCGGATCAAACGGCGTCCAGACGAAGGAGATCAGCGCCAGAACGATGAAGAAGGCCGAAAGCACGAAGCCGATGACAAAGGCCGGGTGGCCGAGCGCCATGCGCAGGAAGGACCTTTCGGTGGATTGGGCGATGCTCATCGGCGGTGCCTTCTGAGCCGTGGATCTGCCGCGGCATAGGCGAGATCGACCAGGAAGGTGACGGTGATGACGGCGAAGACCAGCAGGATCACCACCGAGCGGACGACGATGAGATCGCGCTGGGTGATGGCCTGGAACACCAGCCGGCCGAGACCGGGCAGGTAGAACACGTTCTCGATGATGATCCCGCCGGCGAGCAGGAACGAGAACTGCAGGCCGATGATGGTGAGCACCGGGATCAGCGCGTTGCGTAGCGCGTGGCGCCACAGCGCCTGGCTTCGGCTCAGGCCCTTGGCTCGCGCCGTGCGCATGAAATCCTCCTCCAGCGTGTCAATCAGCGAGGAGCGCATGACGCGTGCGAGGATCGAGGCCTGCGGAAGGGCGAGCGCGATGGCCGGTAGCGTCAGCGCCTTCAGCGCCGGTCCGAAGCCGGCGTCCCATCCCGGGAAGCCGCCTGCGGAGAACCAGCGCAGATTGACCGCAAAGATCAGCACCAGGATCATCGCAAACCAGAAATTCGGGATCGCCACGCCGAGCTGGGTCGCGCCCATCACCGACAGGTCGGCAGCCGAGTTGCGCCGCGCGGCGGCGATGATGCCGGCGGGGAAGGCAATGAGGGTCGACAGCGCCAGCGCATAGAGCGTGAGCGGCAGGGAGATCATCACCCGCTCCGAGATCAGCTCGGACACCGGGACCCGGTAGGTATAGGAAACGCCGAAATCGCCCTGCAGCAGGCCCGCCACCCAGCCAAGATATCGCAGCGGCAGCGGCTCATCGAGGCCCATCTGCAGACGCAGCGCCGCCACCGCTTCGGGATCGGCATTGATGCCCATCATGAAGGACGCCGGATCGCCCGGAACCACTTCCATCACCAAGAATATCACGAGGCTTGCCGCCACGAGACTGAGCGACAGCGACACAAAGCGCCTGAGCAGATAACCGGTCATCGGGCGTGGTCCAAATGCATGTGCGCATGAAAGCCGGACAACGATTGTCCGGCCTTCATGTCCCGATCAGGTCTCACTCTTCCCAGTAGACACCGGTCATGTCGTTGGCCTGGGTTGGCGAGTTGTGCCAGATACCCTTGAGCTTGGCGTTGACAACACCGGCTCTTGCAAGCTGGAACAGATAGGCGTTGACATAATCATCGGCGATTTTCTTCTGCGCTGCCTGCATCAGTTCGGTGCGTTTGGCCGGATCGGTGGCTTCGGCGAGATCCGCCATGATCGCCTTGAAATCCGGATCGCCATACTGGAAATAATAATCATCGCGGGCATAGATGCCGATATCCATCGGCTCGGTGTGCGAGACGATGGTCAGGTCGAAATTCTTACCCTTGAAGACGTCTTCGAGCCACTGCGCCCATTCGACATTGGTGATTTCGGCGGTGATGCCGACCTCACGCAATTGCGCGGCGATGATTTCGCCGCCACGGCGGGCATAGCTCGGCGGCGGCAGCTTCAGGCTCAGGGTCAGATCCTTGACGCCGGCTTCGGCCAGCAGCGCCCTGGATTTTTCCGGATCATAGGCCGACTGGGCCGTCAGATCGATATAGGCCGGGTTGTGCGGCGCGAAATGGGTGCCGATCGGCGTGCCGTAGCCGAACAGCGCGCCATCGATGATCGCCTGACGGTCGATCGCGTGCGCAATCGCCTCGCGCACCTTGATGTTGTCGAGCGGCGGCTTCTTGTTGTTCATGGCGAGAATGGTCTCGCCTTCCGACGACCCGTTGATGACCTCGAATCGCGAATCGGCGGCAAACTGACTGAGGTTTTCAGGTGCAGGAAAGCCTGGATAGGCGTCAATGTCGCCCGCCATCATGGCCGCGAACGCCGCCGTCGGATCGGAGATGAACTTGAAGGTCAGCTTGTCCAGCTTGACCGGCGTTCCCCAGTAACCACCGAATTTGTCGAGTTCGACATGATCGCCCTTGACCCATTCCTTCAGCATGAACGGGCCGGTACCGACCGGTTTGGTGGCGTTATCCGCCGCTGATTCCGGCGCCACCATGACGGCATCACCCCAGGCCATGTTGAACAGGAACGAGCCGTTGGGCTGCGACAAGGTCACCTTGACGGTTGTCGGATCAACCACTTCGACCGAAGCAATATCGGTGAAGAGGGCCTTTTGGGCGTTGGTGGACTCATCGGCGCGGGCGCGATCGAGCGAGAACTTCACATCCTCGGCGTCGAACGTCGAGCCATCGTGAAATTTGACGCCGGTGTGCAGCTTGAAGGTGTAAGTGAGGCCATCCTCCGAGATCTCCCAGCTTTCAGCCAGCGCGGGAAGGATCGCTCCGTCCGGGCCGAAGCGGGTCAGGCCTTCGAAGACATTGGCGTAGAGCACCTCGTCAATCGCCGCGGCCGCGCCGCCGGTGGGATCGAGGTTCGGCGGTTCAAGCTGCATGCCGATGGTGGCGTCCGTCCTGGCGGCCAGCGCCGGCGTGGCGCCAAATGCAATTCCCAGCGCCAGTATTGAAACGGCTGCCGCGGCGATCGAAGTCCTCATCATCAAAGTTCCCTTTGCTCCCATATGCTTGGACAGGCCTCAGCCGCGTCCGTGCAGTAAATCATCAAGCGCAAAGGCCATCACCTTCGCTGAATCGATCATGTCTTCAATCCCGACATATTCATCCGGCTGGTGAGCCAGATCGAGAATGCCGGGTCCATAGGCGATACAGTCTTTCAAGCGGCCAATCCGGTCAATATGTTTCTGGTCATAGGTTCCGGGCGAGACGACATGGACCGGCTCGCAGGCGAGCGCCGCGCGGATCCCGCGCTCGACCGCCTTGACCACCGGTGCATCGGCCGAAGTCATGGTCGGGCTGACCTGCCACAGTTCCTCGAAATCATAGCGGAAGCCGGGCCGGTCCGCCTTCACCCGCTCCAGCAGCGCCACGATTTCCTCGCGCACCTCGTCGGCCTGCTCCTCGATGAGGTAACGCCGGTCTATCACCATGCGGGCTTCGTCGGGCACGCAGGCCGAGGGATAGCCGGTGAACCCGGCTCCCGGTTCGGCCTGGCCGCCATGCAGCGAATTGATGTTCATGGTCGATTGGCGCGCGCCGTCGGGAACGACCGGCATCGCGGTGCGCCTTGCCGCCAGCGTCGGAAACAGCGAGGTCTCCATCTCGGAAATCACCGCGCCCATGTGCCTGACCGCGCAATCCCCCAGGAACGGCATCGAGCCATGGGCGATGCGTCCATGGGTGCGGATCTGCGCCCACATGACGCCACGATGGCCGAGGCAGATGCGGTCCTTGTTGAGCGGCTCGGGAATGATGACATGCTGCACGCGCTCGGGCGAGAAATAGCCCTGCTCGGCAAGCCAGGCGACGCCGCCATAGCCGCCGGTTTCCTCGTCCGCGGTGCCGGAAATCTCGATCGCGCCGGGATAATCCGGCCAGAGCGCTGCAAAGGCTTCGGCAGCGATGATCGAGGCGGCCAGCCCGCCCTTCATGTCGCAGGCGCCGCGGCCGTAGATCCTGCCGTCGGAGACGGTTCCGCCAAACGGATCGAAGCTCCAGCCGGCGCCGGTCTCGACGACATCGACATGGGAATTGAAATGGACGCAGGGACCCGGACGTCCGCCCTCGCGGCGGGCGATCACATTCCAGCGCGGATGGCGCTCGCTGTCGCCCGGCGTGCCCACGGCGCGCAACAACTTGACGTCAAAGCCGGATTTTTTCAGGCGGCTGCCGAGATACTCGCAGATGTCGCGGTAGAACTCGCCGGGCGGGTTGAGCGTCGGGATGCGGATCAGGTCCTGGGTCAGCACGACCAGGTCATCGCGCCGGGCGGAGATTTCCCGGGAAAGATCTTGCTGTCTGTCCTGCGTAGGCTCGGCTTGCGCCATGTGATGTCTCCGTGCTGTCGCGCCACAATAACGCGGCAGCAGGATCTGGCAAGCCGGTCGGGATCAGGAAACCACGTGAAAACAAACCTTTGCGACCCCAGCCCGGATCATGCCGAGATGGCTCGCAGCGGCCTTGGAAACATCGATGATGCGCCCCTTGGTGAAAGGGCCGCGGTCGTTGATGCGCACCACGACGGACTTGCCATTGGCCGGATTGACGACATTGACCATGGTGCCGAAGCTGAGGCGCGGATGGGCGGCGGTCAGCTTCGAGGGGTCCATGCGCTCACCGGAGGCTGTTTTCGATGTGAGCGCATACCAGGAAGCGCGGCCGCAGGACGGATCCGCGGCGGCTGCCGGCGCGACGGCCGCAGCGGCCAGGACTGAGGCGAGAAACAGGGCGCCGGAGGGCAGGCGGGCTCGGTTGGATGTCATGATGCGGTCCTTGCTGAACGAAACCGCGTGGTGAACGGGAAAACGGGCAGGAAAGAGACGGCTCAAATCACTTGTTGTTGCCAAATGTTGCGGCGCGGAAAAATATCCCGCCGTCACGTTGCCTCGCGCAGCAGGCTTTCGAGACCCGACACATAATCGGGATAGTGGAACTGATAGCCCGCCGCCTTGATCCTGGCGTTGGCGACGCGCTTGTTCTCCCCGTAGAAGGAGCGGGCCATGGGGGAGAGATCCGCGGTTTCGAAATCGGTTTCCGGCGGCGGCGCGACGCCCGTGATCTTCGCGGCGAATTCGATGACATCCTGCGGCGGCGCCGGCATGTCGTCGGTCACATTGTAGATCCCGCCGAGACGGTTTCGCGCGAGTAGGGCGGTGGCGCCGCCGATGTCGGCGACATGGATGCGGTTGAACACCTGGCCGGGCTTGATCAGCCGGCGCGCCCTGCCCTGCTGCAGGGTGCGGATCGCATTGCGGCCGGGGCCGTAGATGCCCGACAGCCGCAGAATGGCGAGCGGCACGCCCGCCTGCCCGGCCAATGCGGCCCAGCCTTGCTCGGCCGCGAGCCGCGCCACCGACCGCTCCGACACCGGACGGCAGACCGTGTCTTCATCGACCCATTCGCCGCCGTGATCGCCATAGACGCCGACCGTGGAGAGATAGCCGCCCCATTCGAGCTTCGGCATCACGGCGCGGAGCCCGTCGGCGAATGCCTCCAGGATCGGGTCGCCGCCCGAATCGGGGGCGATCGACATCACCAGATGGGTGGTCCTGGAGAGAGCCTCGCGCAACTCCGGCGACGGGTCGCCGCCGTCGTAGACGAATGGCTGCAAACCCGCAGCGCGCAGCTCGCCGAACCGGGCCTGGCCGCGCGTCGTGCCGCCTGCGAAGGCGCATTCGCCGCCAAGCGCGCGGGCGATGGCGAGGCCGGAAAAGCCTGCGCCGAAAATCATCATGTTCATCTGACTGTCCATTCTCGCTTCAATCCGTCTTGCCTGACGTCCAACTGCATCACCCGGCCGGGGACACAGCCATGCGCCATTCCGCGCGAACCTGATCGTCGGTCTCGTCGCGCGCGGCCAAGCCTTGCATATAGTCCGGTCCGGTGAGGTTCGACAGGGCCCAGACTGCTGCGCCACGCACCAAGGCCGAGGCATCCGACAGCAGCGCCTCGCACCCGGGCACCAGCGCGGGGTCCTGGCTGTTGCCGGCGGCAATCAGCACATTGCGCAAGAACCGGTCGCGGCCTATGCGCTTGACCGGGGAGCCCGAGAAGAATGCCCGGAACGCAGCGTCGTCGAGCTTCAGGAACTCAGCCAGCGGCGGAGACCGCAGGTCCTCGCGCGCAGTCAGTTTCGCCTCCCTGGCAACGACCGCATATTTGTTCCACGGGCAGGCAGCCAGGCAATCGTCGCAGCCATAGATCCGGTTGCCCATGGCGCGTCGGAATTCGTGCGGTACGGGGCCCTTGTTCTCGATGGTCAGATAGGAAATGCAGCGCCGGGCATCGATCTGGTAGGGCGCGGGAAAGGCATTGGTCGGGCAGATATCGAGGCAGGCGCGGCAGGAGCCGCAATGATCGGTCTCGGCGGCATCCGGCGGAAGTTCGATCGTTGTGAAGATCGAGCCCAGGAACAGCCAGGAGCCATGGCTGCGGCTCACAAGATTGGTGTGCTTGCCGATCCAGCCGAGGCCTGCTGATTGCGCCAACGGCTTTTCCATCACGGGTGCTGTGTCGACGAACACCTTGACGTCGCCGCCGGCGCGGGCGGCGAACTTGCCGGCAAGCTCCTTGAGCCTGCCCTTGATGATGTCGTGGTAATCGCGGTTCCGGGCGTAGACCGAGACCGTGGCATTGGACTTGCGCTCAAGATTGTCGAGCGGATTGCCGTCGGGCCCGTAATTCATCGCCAGCATGATCACCGAGCGGACCTCCGGCCACAAGGTCAGGGGATCGCTGCGGCGGTCGATGGTCTCGGCCAGCCAGGCCATCGAGCCATGGCGTTCAAGGGCGACAAATTGTTCAAGCCGCCGGCGCAGATCGGGCGACACGTCCGGCGTGGTGACTGCGAGGTCGGAGAAGCCGAGCGCCAGGGCCGCGGACTTCAGGAAATCCTTGAGGCGGCCGGCCCTGGCGTCGGACACCGCCGGATCAGGGCCGGACGCACTCACGGTTCAAAAATCGAGATCGGCATAATGGGCGACCGGCGCCATGTTGCGGATCCGGTCGGCCAGAAGCGGCCTGAAGGACGGGCGGGACTTGACGCGCTGGTACCAGTCCTTCGCCTGGGGATAGTCGGTCCAGTCGATCTCGCCTAGATAATCGAGCACCGACAGGGCGCTGGCGGCGGCAAGGTCGGCATAGCTCAGCCGGTCGCCGGCAAGCCATGTGCGCGATCCCGCGAGCCAGGAGAGATATTTCATGTGCTGGCGGATATTGGCCCGGCCGGTGCGCAGCATCTTCGGGTCGGGCGAGCCTGCGCCATTGCTGGTCGGCAGATGCAATTTGATGACGCGCTCGCGAACCAGGGGGCGGACCACATCCTGCTCGAACTTGATCAGGAACCATTCCACCAGCCGGCGGATCTCGGCGCGCCGGAACGGATCCTCTGCGAGCAGGCGGCGGTCGCGCTTGAACACGCCAAGCGATTCGTCCAGCCATTCGGAAATGATGTGCGGCCCGCACAGCGCATGGCCGTTGTCGGTGACAAGCACCGGCAAGGCGCCCGCCGGGTTGACCTTCAGAAACGCAGGGCGCTTGTCCCAAGGCAGCTCTTCTGCGAGCTCGGCGGCGAAATCCATCTCGTTGAAACATACCCGGACAAAGCGGGAGGCGGCCGAGATTGTGTGATGATAAAGAACTGGCATCAAGCTTTTAAGAGTGTTCGCGTTGGCGCGGTGGCGCGGGACTGGTCAGTTTCCGGAAAATAGAGCTATAGGGATTGGCCCACTGCAAGACAAGCGAATCACTGAATTGATCCTGGCTGATGCTTGTGGCGAAACTGGGCATAGGCGCCGCAATCGGCGGACATCGATCGGGACGGGATGCTTCCAGCATGAATGAAACCACACTTGTCGGGGCCCTGCTTGGCCTCATCGAAGGCCTGACCGAGTTCATTCCGGTCTCCTCGACAGCCCATCTCCTGCTCGCCGGCCATTTCCTCGGGTTCCGATCCCCGGGCAACAGTTTCGAGGTGCTGATCCAGTTGGGCGCGATTCTCGCGATCCTGTCGGTCTATTTCGCCCGGCTCTGGAAGCTCGCCATGGACCTTCCCTCAAGCGCCCGGGCCCGGCGGTTTGTGGCCGCCATCCTGCTGGCCTTCCTGCCCGCGGCCGTGATCGGCGCGCTGGCGCACGGGTTCATCAAGTCGGTGCTGTTTGAATCGACCGCGATGATCTGCTGGGTGCTGATCGGCGGCGGCATCATTCTTCTCGTGATCGACCGGATGAAACTGACGCCGAAACACACCAACGTGATGGATTATCCGCTGTCTCTGGCCTTCAAGATCGGGCTCTGCCAGTGCCTGGCGATGATCCCCGGCACGTCGCGCTCGGGCGCCACCATCGCCGGGGCGCTGCTGATGGGCGCCGACAAGCGCTCAGCCGCGGAGTTTTCGTTCTTCCTCGCCATGCCGACCATGGCGGGCGCCTTCGCGCTCGATCTTTATAAGAACTATGACAAGCTCGCCTATGACGACGTCGTCACCATTGCTGTGGGCTTCATCATGGCGTTTTTCGCCGGGGTGATCGTGGTGCGCAGCCTGCTCGACTTCGTCTCCAGGCACGGGTTTGCGCCGTTTGCCTGGTGGCGCATCGCCGTCGGGACGGCCGGGCTCATCGGCCTGTGGCTGGTGGGGTAGACCTGAAACGCTATTCGGACATTGCCTGGATGGCGCAGGGATCGACGCCATAGGCCGGAGAGCAGCCCTTGGATGAATGGGCAACGCTGCCTGGCGCGAAGGCGGATGCCGCCAGGATCACCACAATTGCAAAAGCGAATGCGGATCCGATTGTCTTGCCCATGAATTCCTGTCCCGACCTGTTATCAACTAAGCGCTTCAATTGACCTTTGTCAGAAATGCGCCGCAGTAGGATTTGTTCCGCGCATGCAGTGAATGCGCCGGCCCCTGATGCTGTGTGTCATGCAAGCCACCGCGAAGGCCCGTGCGGGCCCCGCGAGAAGCAGGGGCGATGTACGCGGCTCTGCCTGTTGGTTCAAGTCCGATTCCCCCATGCTCTCCACTAAAACCCGGGAAACTTAAATCATTGCTAAGCATGCGCCATTCCTGCAACACCGCGGCGGACCAGATCCAGTGCCAGAACGGTGAGGCAGATCTTGAAGATCAGCCGAAAGCGGTTTTCGGGCATCCTGCGCAGGATACGCGCACCGGCCCAGGTTCCCGCCAGTCCGGTGACCACCATCGCGGCAATCAACGGCAGCCACGGCGCAAAGGCGAAACCGGCGAGCGCGAAGGCCAGGGTCTTGACCAGATGCTGCAGGCTCATCACCGCGGCGGTGGTGGCCTGGAACCGCAACCGTTCGGGAAAGGTCTTGGACAGGACCACCGCGTTGAACGGGCCGGTGGCGCCGAAGATCATGGTCAGGAAGGTGGTGATGGCTCCGGTGAGCGCAAAGCCGGCAAGCCCGATTGCGGCAAGCCTGGGAAACCGCATCCAGGTGATGAGCAGGATGAACCCGCCAAGCGCCGCCTTGAGCACCGGTTCCGGGAGCGCGCCGACCGCGATGCCGCCGCCCCAGGCCCCGGGAATGGCGCCGATGAGAAAGGCCGCAAGACAGGCCCAGGCGACATGATTGCGCAATATGGCCGCCCGGCCGACGTTCGAGCCAAGCTGGACCACGCCATGGACCGGAATGATGGCCGCCACCGGGACAAGATAGCCCATCAGGGCCAGTAGGGCGACGCCGCCGCCGATGCCGACGGAAACCGTCAGCGCCGAGGTGAAGAAACTGACGACGATCAGAAGCAGCGCGGCCCAGGTTTCAACCCCGGGTGGGACTAGGACAGCAATCAACCCGGCAAGACCGGCGCTCAGGCTTCGCTTCCCGTGCCGCTGTACTGGCCGTGCGCACGGTAGCGGGTGAGATAGCTCGGCAGGATCGCCTCCACCGTGGTGGGTGCAATGCCCATGCCCTCGAGCGTCCGGCGCTGGCTTGCGGCTTCAGCGGACACGACATTGTCGGTCTTGAGCAGCACAACCTGATCACCGGTCAAGGGCGGGTCAATGAAGGGAATGAAGCTGGAGATCTTGCCCATCAGCGACGCCACGCTCCATGGCAGCGGAACCAGCGCGCGCTTGCGCTGGGTGATCCTGAGGATCTCCTCGAGAACCTCCTTGAAGCTCATCACGCGGGGGCCGCCCAGTTCATAGATCACGCCGCCTGAGACCTTGCCGTCGACGCTTCGGGCGACGGCTTCAGCCACATCGCCGACATAGACCGGCTGGAACTTTGTCGCGCCGCCGCCGATCAGCGGCAAGGCCGGGGCAAACCGCGCCATCTCGGCAAATTTGTTGAAGAACTCGTCTTCCGGTCCGAAGACAATCGACGGGCGCAGGATCACCGCGCCGGGAAGGATCTTGAGGATCGAGGCTTCGGCGCGGCCCTTGGAGCGCGCATAGACAGAAGCCGACTCGGTGTTGGCTCCGATGGCCGAGATATGCGTGAGCCCGGCACCCGCCGCGCGGGCGGCCTCGGCCACGGCGCGCGCGCCGAACTCCTGCACCGAATCGAAGGTGTTGCGTCCCGATTCAAACAGGATGCCGACGCAGTTGACGACATGATCGGCGCCCTGGACCGCCCGGTCGACGGATTCGCGGTTGCGCAGATTGGCCTGGACCGCAACGATCTGGCCGACACCGCCCAATGGCTGAAGATGGCCTGCGAGATCGGGCCGGCGCACCGCCACCCGGATGGAGTAGCCGCGGCGGGCGAGCGCCCGCACGACATGGCGGCCAACGAAGCCGGACCCGCCGAATACCGTCACGAGCTTGGGTTGGTTGAGCGTTGTCATCGGGGCACTCCCTCGCAGGGTCAATGGGGGGATGCTCCGCGCGGAGCAACCGGATTGGGTCAGATCCAAGCTCTTAGTCAAAAACAGCCGCAAGGTGAAGGGCCATGGCCTGCGCCATATGGACCAATTTGCGGCTCAGCCCTCATGGCCTTTGACAATGAGCAGTTCACCGTCGGAAAACTGCTGGCGGATCGCCCTGGCCTTTTGATAGGTCGCGGACTGATAGCACGCGAGCGCCGCCTCGTAGCTCGGGAACTCGATGACGACATTGCGGGTCCGCGACTGGCCCTCGACCGGATCGAACTCTCCGCCGCGCACCAGGAAGGTTGCGCCAAATTCCTTGTAGGCCGGCGTCGCGGTCTCGACATAGGCCTTGTAGGCCTCCGGGTCATGCACATCGATGCGCCCGATCCAGTATCCCTTTGCCATGATATGCTCCTTCAGAGGCGTTCCATTTCGAGCCGGATGGCGCGCGCGGCGGCGGCGGGATCGGCGGCGGAAGAAATCGGACGGCCGACGACGAGATGCGACGCGCCGGCGGCAAGCGCCTCAGCGGGCGTCATCACCCGTTTCTGGTCGCCGTGATCGGCGCCGGCGGGCCGGATCCCCGGCGTGACGATCGCCATGCCGGGGCCTATGATGGCGCGTACCGCGCTCGCCTCACCGGCGGCGCAGACAATGCCGCCCATTCCCGCGTCGCGGGCTTGTGCTGCACGGCGCTTGACCAGTTGCTCGGGCGTCATGGCATAGCCGGCTTCGGTGAGATCGTCCGCATCCATCGAGGTCAGCACGGTGACGCCCAAAAGGCACAGGCCGCTGCCTTGGGCGGCATCGACAGCCGCGCGCATGGCCTTGGGATAGGCATGCAGGGTGAGCATGTCGACGCCCATGCGCACGACATTCTCGACGCCCCTGGCGACCGTGTTGTCGATGTCGAGAAGCTTCATGTCGAGGAAGACCTTGCGGCCTGAGGCCTTGAGGTCGCGGGCAAGGTGCAGGCCACCGGCAAAGGCGAGCTGGTAGCCGATCTTGAAAAACACCGCCTCATCGCCGATCCGCGCCACCAGGGCTTCGGCTTCGGCAACCGTCGGGACATCGAGAGCCACGATCAGCCGCGGATCGGCAGCATCGGTGGCCGGCACACTCAGATCAAGCGCTGCATTGGGCATCAGCATTCCCTCCGTGTTCTCCGCTCCTCGCATGAAGACAGCGGGATCGCAAGATGTTTGAGGCCCGCCAATCAACGGCTGTTCATCATGGAGCAATGAGTGAGCAGGGACTTGCAGGCGGCGGACAGCATCGCCCGGGTGCGCTCGTCCTTGAGGCGTCCGTCCTCGTCAAAGGCATCGGCGGCGCCGCCAACCGAGCATTGCTCGCTGATCACCTGGGTTCCGACATTCATCAGCACCGAGCGGACATGGTAAAGTCCGCGAATTCCTGAAAATTTTCCGTCGGAGGCCGATCCCAACGCGACATAGCGGCCCCTCCAGGGCTTGAACGGCCGGTCGCCGTCGCCGGAAATCAGGCTGACCCAGTCGATCATGTTCTTGAGCAGCGGCGGGATCGACGAATTGTATTCGGGACATGAGAGAAACACGCCGTCATGGGCTGCAATCAGCCGTCCCAGCTTCATGGCATTGTCGGGGATGCCGGAGCGGGCCTTCAGATCCTCGTCGACGATCGGCAGCGGATAGTCGATCAGCGAGATGCGGGTGACATCGGCGCCCTGGCTCGCCAGTTCGACGGAAGCCGCGGCAGCAAGCGACGCGTTGAACGAACCGCTGCGGTTGGAGCCGGGGAGAACGAGGATTTTCGGGATCATGGATGTCTCCGCTCAGCGTCAGTTGGTGGGTTGCGACCCTTCCGGGTGCCTCTCCATACAGGTTGCCATGCACCGGCGTAAACAAGGCAGTGAGAGTTGCCGGGCCGGAGCGCCCTGCGTCGCGCTACGCCATCCGGCGGTAGATCCACAATCGCGCCGGCGGCACGTTGCGCATGACGAAATCATGGTGAACCACCTCGAAGCTGGTTCCGCGCGCGGCCACGGGCGAGGTGGGACCATAGGAAAACTGCACAACCGGGCGGCCCGGCGGCAGGCGGTCAAGAAGATCCTCGATCAGGGCGACCCGGCGGGCCATGGGGAAGTTGAGCAGCGGAATTCCGGAGATGACGCTGTCGAACAGGCTGATGTTCAGCCCCGCAAGGGTTGTATCGAGATCGAACGCGTCACCGCAGACAAACCGGACTTCGGGGAAATCAAGCTGCAGGTGCCTGTGAAAATCAGGGGAAAATTCGATCGACACCAGATCGGCGGGCGCCACGCCGCGCGCCAGAATCGCCCTGGTGATCACGCCGGTGCCGGGACCGAGTTCGAGCACCGGCAGCCCGGAGGCCGGATTGATCACCGACGCCATCGAGCGGGCGGTGACCGACGAGGTCGGCATGATGGCGCCCACCGCTTTCGGTCCCTCCAACCAGCCCTTGAAAAAGCGGATCTCGTCATCGAAACGTCTTGCGAACCGCTCGGAAAAATTCATGCCCACACCCCTGCATTTCCCGGAGGGAACGTCCGATCCGGTACGCACCCAGCACGACACACTCTGGATAAACCATGGTTTCTCTTGGGCGACGCTACTGCTTAATTTCTTAGATCGGAATCGATATAAGCAAAAATCATGCGGCAGTTTTAAGTGCTGTCGCGCCATGCGTTTGTTGGAACGCAGGGCGCGGTGGTCCGGGCCGCAGGTCAGTCGGTCAACGTGTCAAAAAAGCCCTTCATCCGAGAAAAAAAACCGGCTGATTCGGGGCTTGTCTCCTTGGATGACAATTCCTGGAATTCCATCAGCAATTCACGTTGACGCTTGGACAGTTTCTGCGGCGTCTCGATCGAGATGCGGACATAGAGATCGCCGAACTGGGCGGAGCGCAGCACCGGCATGCCCTTGCCGCGCAGCCTCAGCTCCTTGCCGGGCTGGGTGCCTTCGGGCACCGACACCCGTGAACGGGCGCCATCCATCGTGGTGATGTCGAACTTGCCGCCGAGCGCGGCCGTGGTCATCGAGATCGGCACGGTGCAGTAAAGATCCGCACCCTCGCGCTGGAACACCGCATGCGGGCGAACGGACAGGAAGATGTAGAGATCGCCGGTCGGGCCGCCGCGCATGCCGGCTTCGCCTTCACCGGCAAGCCTGATGCGGGTGCCGTCCTCGATACCGGCCGGAATGTTGACCGAGAGCGAGCGCTCCTCGGTGACCCGGCCCTGGCCGCCGCACTTGGTGCAGGGATCGGTGATGGTCTGGCCGCGGCCATGGCAGGTCGGGCAGGTGCGCTCAACGGAAAAGAACCCTTGCGACGCCCGGACACGGCCGGCGCCGCCGCAGGTGGAGCAGGTGGAAGGCTGCGTGCCGGGCTTGGCGCCCGAGCCGGTGCACACATCGCAGGTGATCGAGGTGGGAACCCTGATCTGCGCTGTCTTGCCGGAATAGGCTTCCTCGAGCGAGATTTCCATGTTGTAGCGCAGATCGGCGCCGCGTTCGCGACCGCCGGACGAACGACGGCCGCCGCGGCCGCCCATCATCTCGCCAAAAATATCTTCAAAGATGTCGGAGAACCCGCCGCCGCCGGCAAAGCCGCCGCCCATTCCGCCCGGGCCGCCCTGTTCGAAGGCGGCGTGGCCGAACCGGTCATAGGCGGCGCGTTTCTGGGGATCCTTCAAGAACTCGTAAGCCTCGTTGATCTCCTTGAACTTGTGCTCGGCTGCGGAATCGCCTGGGTTTTTGTCCGGGTGGTACTTCATGGCGAGTTTGCGGAAGGCGCTTTTCAGCTCCTTCTCGTCCGCGCCGCGCGCCACACCAAGCGTTTCGTAAAAGTCTGGCTTGGCCATAGTATCCGTCAATCTCTCTTCCGGGAGCGTCCATTTGCCATGCCGCAGGCTGGATGGACGCACAAGAACTCACACATGTCCCGCCTCACCCCGTGAGCCGGAGCCGCGCCTGAACGCGGTCTTGGGTCATGTAGTCACTCATCGGAAGAAATTCTAGCCCCCAATGCGCCTCCGACAGTGCGCCAGCCGGCTGGCGGGGCATTGCATGGAGCCGGACAAGGCCGGAGCGCGCCGCCTGAAGCGATCGCAAACGCAAAAGAGGGCCCCACCAGGGGGCCCTCTGTTCATGCGCGTGTGATCGAGGATCGGTGATCAGGCGGATTTCTTCTGGCCGTCATCGTCGTCCTTGACTTCCTCGAAATCGGCGTCGACGACCTTTTCGCCGTCTTCAGCTTCATTGTCGCCGGTCTCGGGCTGGCTCTGCTCATACATGGCCTGGCCAAGCTTCATCGAGACTTCCATCAGAGTCTGGCTCTTGGCCTGGATGTCTTCGGCGTCCGGCTGTTCGGCTTCCACGGCTGCCTTGAGGGCGGCAATGGCGTCGGCGATGGCCGTGCGGTCGGTTTCATTGACCTTGTCGCCATAATCCTTGAGCGACTGCTCCGAGGAATGGATCAGGCTTTCGCCCTGGTTCTTGGCCTCGACCACGGCGCGGCGCTTCTTGTCGGCCTCGGCATTGAGCTCGGCTTCCTTGACCATCGCCTCGATGTCGGCGTCCGACAGGCCGCCGGATGCCTGGATGCGGATCTGGTGCTCCTTGCCGGTGCCCTTGTCCTTGGCCGAGACATTGACGATGCCGTTGGCGTCGATATCAAACGTCACTTCGATCTGCGGCACGCCGCGCGGGGCCGGCGGAATGCCGACGAGATCGAACTGGCCCAAGACCTTGTTGTCGGCGGCCATTTCACGCTCGCCCTGGAAGACCCGGATCGTCACCGCATTCTGATTGTCGTCAGCGGTGGAGAAGACCTGGCTCTTCTTGGTCGGGATCGTGGTGTTGCGGTCGATCAGGCGGGTAAAGACACCGCCCAACGTCTCGATGCCGAGCGACAGCGGCGTCACGTCGAGCAGCAGAACGTCCTTGACGTCGCCCTGCAGCACGCCGGCCTGAATAGCTGCGCCCATGGCGACCACTTCATCGGGGTTGACGCCCTTGTGCGGCTCCTTGCCGAAGAACTGCTTCACCACTTCCTGGATCTTGGGCATGCGGGTCATGCCGCCGACCAGAACCACTTCGTCGATCTCGGCCGACTGAAGACCGGCATCCTTGAGCGCGGCCTTGCAGGGTCCGATCGTGCGCTGGACGAAATCATCGACCAGGCTCTCGAACTTGGAGCGGCTGAGCTTCATGGTCAGGTGCTTGGGACCGGACGCATCGGCGGTGATGAAGGGCAGGTTGATTTCCGTCTGGGAGGCGGACGACAGCTCGATCTTGGCCTTCTCGGCGGCTTCCTTGAGGCGCTGCAGCGCGAGCTTGTCCTTTTTCAGGTCAATGCCCTGCTCCTTCTTGAACTCGTCGGCCAGATAGCCGACCAGGCGCATGTCGAAGTCTTCGCCGCCCAGGAAGGTGTCGCCATTGGTCGACTTCACTTCGAAGACGCCATCGCCGATTTCGAGGATCGAGACGTCGAAGGTGCCACCGCCAAGGTCGTAGACCGCAATGGTCTTGCCCTCGGTCTTGTCCAGCCCGTAGGCCAGAGCAGCGGCGGTCGGCTCGTTGATGATGCGAAGCACTTCCAGGCCGGCGATCTTGCCGGCATCCTTTGTGGCCTGACGCTGGGCGTCGTTGAAGTAGGCCGGAACGGTGATGACGGCCTTCTCGACCTTTTCGCCGAGATAGGATTCAGCGGTTTCCTTCATCTTCTGAAGAATCATCGCCGAGATCTGAGCCGGGGAATACTTGTCGCCATTGGCCTCAACCCAGGCGTCGCCATTGTCGCCGCGGACGATCTTGAAGGAAACAAGTTCCTTGTCCTTGGTCACGGCCTTGTCTTCGTAGCGCCGGCCGATCAGGCGCTTGACTGCAAACAGGGTGTTCTCCGGGTTGGTGACAGCCTGACGCTTGGCCGGCTGGCCAACCAGGCGCTCGCCGTCTTCGTTGAAGGCCACCATGGAGGGTGTGGTGCGGGCGCCTTCCGCGTTCTCGATCACGCGGGCGTCCTTGCCATCCATCACTGCGACGCAGGAATTGGTGGTTCCGAGGTCGATACCGATTACTTTCGCCATGTTACTTTCTCCTTGAAGCGAGCTGCCGGGACCCGGTCAGGCGTTCCATTCGACAGCCCCTTATGGGCATTACTGAAAACAGGACAATATGGATCATCCGTTTCCGCCGCCAAGACCAGGGCCGCATCATCGCGGCGCCCGCCGGAAGCGTTGAAGCGTATATAAGAATGTCCCTGACAGACTGCAAGCGCCGGAGTTTGTCCAGATTGGCGGTTGAGAACTGTTTTTTGCCGGATATTGCAGCCAAACCGGTTCTAATTGCCCATCAGTATATCGAGCAGGGTGGTCCGCTTGCCGCTGGCGGGCGGCGATGAGCCCTGACCTATGCCCGCGGGCGGGACCGGGAAGCCTTCACCGGTGGCGCCGGTGGCGTCGCGCGACACCGGCACGGGCGCAAGATCGCGGACGAGATCGGCCACGGCATCCGAGTTTGCGCCCGATGGTCCGTCGATGGCCACGGGCGGGACCGGCCCGCCCAGCGGCAGGTTCGCCGGCGGCAGGCCGGAATGGGCAATCTGCATGAACTGTTTCCAGGTCTGGGCCGGAAGCCCGCCGCCGGTGACCTTTTTCATCGGCGCGCCATCGTCGTTGCCGAACCAGACGCCGGTTACCAGATTGGCGGTGTAGCCCACAAACAGCGCATCCCGGTAGGACTGGGTGGTGCCGGTCTTGCCCGCGGCAGGCCAGCCGTCGAGGCGCGCCTTGCGGCCGGTTCCCTCCTCGACCACCCGCACCAGCATGCGGTTCATCATTGCGGCCACCGCCGGATCGATGACGCGCGGCGGATTGTCATAGGTGTTCTCGTACAGAACCTTGCCCTCATCGGTCGAAACCCGGCGGATGACGTGCGGCGTGGCCTTGTAGCCGCCGTTCATGAAGGGCGCATAGGCTCCCGTCAGCTCCATCAGGGTGACTTCCGACGTGCCGAGCGCGATCGACGCATTGGCCAGGAGCTCAGCCTCGATGCCGAGCCGGTGGGCGGTCTGGACCACGGTCTTCGGCCCCACTTCCATGACAAGCTGCGCCGCCACCGTGTTGAGCGAATGGGTGAGCGCATCCGACAGGGTAACCTCGCCGCGATATTTGCCGTCATAATTTTCGGGTGTCCATTTGCCGATCCGCACCGGGGCGTCGTTGCGCACCGACAAGGGCGTCCGTCCCTGTTCCAGCGCTGCGGTGTAGACAAACGGCTTGAACGCGGAGCCCGGCTGGCGCATCGCTTCGGTTGCCCGGTCGAACTGGCTGGTGGCATATTCCCGGCCGCCGATCAGAGCCCTGATGGCGCCGGTGCCGTCCACCGAGATCAACGCGCCCTGCGCGGCATTGAGCTTGGCGCCATTCTCGTCAAGCGCCAGGCGCAGCACTTTTTCAGCCTGGCGCTGCAGTTCAAAATCGATGGTGGTCTCAACCACAAGATCATCGGTGATGGCGCCGACCAGGTCAGGCAGGCGTTGCATCACCAGGTCGGCGACATAATTCTCGGACCCGGTCCAGTAGCTCTTGGCGCGCACCTGCGGACTTGTCAGCGCGGTGGCGATTTCCCGGTCTGTAACCACACCCTGCTCGCGCATCGCCGCCAGCACCACCTGCGCCCGGTCCTCGGCGGCCTTCGGATCGCGCGCCGGCGAAAGCCGTGAGGGCGCCTTCAAGAGGCCTGCAAGAAGAGCGGCTTCGGCCAACGACACGTCGCGGGCGGGCTTCCGGAAATAGCGCCGCGACGCCGCCTCGACACCATAGGCGCCGGAGCCGAAATAGACGCGATTGAGGTACATCTCCAGGATCTGGTCCTTGGTGAAGCGGTGCTCGAGCCACACCGCCAGAAGCACCTCCTGAACCTTGCGTTCGAGCGTGCGCTCGGGCGACAGGAACAGGTTCTTGGCCAATTGCTGGGTCAGCGTCGAACCACCCTGAACCATCCGGCCGGCCGTCACATTGGCAAACATCGCCCGCGCCAGTCCGATCGGGTCGACGCCCAGATGCGAATAGAAGCGGCGGTCCTCGATGGCGATCACCGCCTCGGGAATATAGGGCGACATATCGCCCAGAAGCAGGGCTTCGCCGCCGGTGGCGCCGCGATTGGCCATGGTCTCGCCATTGACCGAGACGATCTTCACATTCGGGGGCCGGTCCGGGATCGACCAGGTGGCAGCACTCGGCATGCGGGCACCGTAGAAGGCTGCGGCGCCGGCAATGGCGATGCTGCCCCAGATCGCCAGCACAAAAGACCAGTAGACCATGCCGCGGAGCGCGCCGGCCAGACGGCCGCGCGAGGACCGCGATTTTGGCTTGCGGGCCTTGGACGGCGATGGCTTGCGGCGCTTGGAGGGTGCGGTCTTGCCCGCCACACGTTCATCGGCGATGGTGCGCGAAGTCGCCCTTGATCGCCCGCCCTCAAAGGACGGTTCGATACGGCCTGGGCTGGATTTCTTGCGCGCCATGAATAATCCGGATGCTGTTTGGGTCCCGATCAGCACCGCAATTGCGACAATTGCGCCCGCGATCCGGATCTTGTCTTGAACGCAATTCCGGTTCGAGACCTCAGATGTCTCATTCCGAAACTGCCCGGCGATCGCAAAACACCCTAAATGCGACGATTTAAGGGGCGGTTAAGGAAACCGCCCCCTGACACGCCGCAACCCGGCTTTCTGGCAGGATCAGCGAATTATCGCGTCGACAGGGCATCCAGAATGCGGACCCAGGACCTGATTCCCTTGGCAAACGACATCAGGTCATATTTCTCGTTGGGCGAGTGGATGCGGTCATCGGTAAGGCCGAAGCCGCACAGCACCGACTGCAGTCCCAGGATGTTCTGGAAGTCGCCGACGATGGGGATGGAGCCGCCCATGCCGATCATCACCGCCGGTTTCGGCCATTCATCGGTGAGCGCGGCGCGGGTTTTGGTGACCACCGGCGAATCATAGGCCAGCTGGATCGCCGGCGAGCCGCCATGCGGCGCGTAGCTGACTGTGCAGTCGGCAGGAAGACGCGATTCGACATGGGCGCGGAAGGCGTCGCGGACCTGATCGGGGTCCTGCTTGCCGACCAGCCGGAACGACACTTTGGCCGAGGCCTGAGCCGCGATGACTGTCTTGAAGCCTTCGCCGGTGTAGCCGCCCCACATGCCGTTGACCTCCGCCGTCGGCCGGGCCCAGGTAAGCTCCAGCACCGAGCGGCCCTGTTCGCCCGAGGGAACCGAAAGTCCGACTTCGCCCAGGAACTGCTCGGCGCTTCGGCCGAGGCTTTCCCAGCTCGACAGGATCTGGGCCGGGGTCTCCTCGACGCCGTCATAGAACCCTTGAAGCGTCACCCGGCCGGTCTCGTCATGCAGATCGGCGAGGATTTTCGAGAGGATATGCAGCGGATTGGCCGCAGCCCCGCCGAACAGGCCCGAATGCAGGTCGCGGTCGGCGGCATGGATGGTGATCTGCTCGCCGACCAGGCCGCGCAGGGCGACCGCGATCGCCGGTGTCTCGGGATCCCACATGCCGGTGTCGCACACGAGGGCGCATTCGGCCTTGAGTTCGTCGGCATTGGCCTCGAGGAACGGCTTGAGGGAGGGCGAACCCGATTCCTCCTCGCCCTCGAACAGGATGGTGATGCGGCAGGGCAGCGACCCCGCGGACGCCTTCCAGGCGCGACAGGCCTCGACGAAGGTCATCAGCTGGCCCTTGTCGTCGGACGATCCGCGGCCGGTGATGGCCTTGCGACCGGCGGCGATGTCCTTGATCGACGGCTCGAAGGGCGGCTCGGTCCAGAGGTTCAACGGATCGACCGGCTGGACGTCGTAATGGCCGTAAAACAGATAATGCGGCGCATCGGGCGTCGCGCCTTCATGATGGGCGACAACCATCGGATGGCCGGTGGTGTCGCGCAGGCTGGCGTCGAAGCCGAGCGAATTGAGTTCATCGACCAGCCACTGACCGGCGCGGCGGCATTCGGGCGCGTAGGCCGGATCGGTCGAGATCGACTGGATGCGCAGGAGTCCGAACAGGCGCTCAAGGCTCTGGTCAAGATTGGAATCTGCAGCGGAAAGTGCGGCGGTCAGGTCGGTCATGAAAAGCTCCGGAAGGAATCAGAAGCAACCAGACTAATGCGGGGACGGGGAAAAAGAAAAGCCGCCATGACCGGAGGGGGGGAGGTCATGGCGGCGTATTGGTCGGACAAGGGCCTAAGAGGGGGCGGGGCGGCCCTTGTCCTTGGTCTGGAGGCGGCGGGGGACGAGCCGTAATTCCAGACATCGGCTTATTCATTCGCCGGTACGACAAATTTGGCCCCGCGAATGTGGCTTTTCAAGGACACAAACATTACGGTTTTGTAACGAAAGCGTGATGGCGAGGCGATTCAGCCCCCGGTGTGGAGTTCGTGCCCGATCAGGAACCGGGCCGCCCCGGCGAAAGTCCGGTGTTCACTTTTTCACGGCATATCGCGCACGAACCGCATGGACCTTGCGGCGGGCGCACGCTAATCCTTGCGTCATGAAAAATGGTGATCATCTCTTCCTGGTTGACGGGTCCGGCTATATTTTCCGCGCCTACCACGCTCTGCCGCCGCTGACGCGCAAATCCGACGGCCTGCCGGTGGGCGCCGTGTCGGGTTTTTGCAACATGCTGTGGAAGCTGATGGTGTCGGCGCGCGACACCTCCGTCGGCGTGACGCCGACGCATTTCGCGGTGATCTTCGACTATTCCTCCAAGACTTTCCGCAACGACCTCTATCCGGATTACAAGGCCAACCGCTCGGCGCCGCCGGAAGACCTGATCCCGCAATTCGCCGTCATCCGCGAGGCGACGCGGGCGTTTGATCTGCCCTGCATCGAGATGGAGGGATACGAGGCCGACGACCTGATCGCCACCTATGCCCGTCTGGCGCGGGAAGCCGGCGCCGACGTGACGGTGATCTCGTCCGACAAGGACCTGATGCAGCTCGTCGGCCCGCAGGTGTCGATGTATGACAGCATGAAGGACCGGCAGATCGGCGTGGCGGAAGTCATCGAGAAATGGGGCGTGCCGCCGGAAAAGATGATCGACCTGCAGGCGCTCACGGGCGATTCGGTCGACAATGTGCCGGGCATTCCGGGCATCGGGCCCAAGACCGCGGCGCAGCTGATCGAACAGTTCGGCGACCTGGACACGCTGCTTGAGCGCGCCGGCGAGATCCCGCAGACCAAGCGGCGCGAGAACATCATCGAATTTGCCGAAAGAGCCCGGATCAGCCGCGAACTGGTGCGGCTGCGCGATGATGTCGATGTGCCGCAAAAGCTCGATGATCTGGTGCTCAATCCACCGGACGGACCCAAGCTCGTGGCCTTCCTCAAGGCGATGGAGTTCACCTCGCTGACACGGCGCGTGGCCGAGGCGACCGAAACCGACGCGAGCGCGGTGGACGCGGCCAGTGTGGCCGTCGTTTCGGCAGCCGAGATGCGCGGCCCCGATCTCGATCCCGGCCAGGTGGCAGCCGGCACCTCGGCCTTCGCCACGCAAGACGGCAAAGCCGCCGACACGCCGCAGGGACTCGTCAAGCGGCGTGCGGAAGCGGCCGTTGCGGCCAAGATCGACACAGGCGCCTATGAGACGCTGCGCGACATCGATCAGCTCAGGGACTGGTGCGCGCTGGCGCGGGACAGGGGCATTGTCGGGTTTGACACCGAAACCACGTCGCTCGATGCGATGCAGGCCGATCTCGTCGGGTTTTCGCTGGCGCTTCCCGTTTCCGCGCCCGACACCGGGGACCTGAAGGTCATTGCCTGCTATGCGCCGCTTGCCCATTCCAACGGCGTCGGCGACCTTCTGGGCGGCGGCGGGGAGCAGCCCGGGCAGATGCCGATCCGCGCAGCGCTCGATGAACTGAAAGCGCTGCTGGAAGACCCTTCGGTGCTCAAGGTCGGGCAGAACCTGAAATACGACATGCTGGTGCTGGCGCGGCACGGGATTTCCATCGAAAGCTTCGACGACACGATGCTGTTGTCCTATGTACTCGACGCCGGTGCCGGCGGCCACGGCATGGACGCGCTCAGCGAACGCTGGCTCGGCCACACGCCGATCAGCTACAAGGATGTGGCCGGATCGGGCAAGACCTCGGTTCCCTTCGCGGAAGTGACGATCGAAAAGGCGACGGCTTACGCAGCGGAAGATGCCGACGTGACGCTCAGGCTGTGGCACGTTCTCAAGCCGCGCCTGGCGGCGGACGGAATGACGCGGGTCTATGAGCGGCTCGAGCGGCCGCTGGCGCCGGTGCTGATGCGCATGGAACGGCGCGGCATCCGCGTCGACCGGCAGATCCTGTCGCGGCTGTCGGGCGAACTGGCCCAGGGCGCCGCGGCGCTGGAAGCGGAAATCCAGGAGCTGGCCGGCGAGACGTTCAATGTCGGCTCGCCCAAGCAGCTTGGCGACATCCTGTTCGGCAAGATGAGCCTGCCGGGCGGCTCCAAGACCAAGTCCGGGCAGTGGTCGACCTCGGCGCAGGTGCTCGAGGACCTCGCCGCCATGGGCCACGAACTGCCGCGCAAGATTGTCGACTGGCGGCAGCTGACGAAACTCAAATCGACCTACACGGACGCCCTGCCGGGATACATTCACCCTGAGACCAAGCGGGTGCACACCTCGTTTGCGATGGCGGCGACCACCACCGGGCGGCTGTCCTCGTCGGATCCGAACATCCAGAACATCCCGGTGCGCACCGCGGAGGGCCGCAAGATCCGCACCGCCTTCATCGCCGAACCCGGCAATGTGCTGATCTCGGCCGACTACAGCCAGATCGAACTCAGGGTGCTGGCCCATGTGGCCCACATCCCGCAGCTGACGCAGGCCTTTGCCGATGGGGTCGACATTCACGCCATGACCGCGTCTCAGATGTTCGGCGTTCCGATCGAGGGCATGCCCCCGGAAGTGCGCCGCCGCGCCAAGGCGATCAATTTCGGCATCATCTACGGCATTTCGGCCTTTGGCCTTGCCAACCAGCTCGGCATCGAGCGGTCGGAGGCAGGCGATTATATCCGCAAGTATTTCGAGCGCTTTCCGGGCATCAAGGACTACATGGAGGCCACCAAGGCGGAAGCCAAGGAGCATGGCTACGTGACGACCATCTTCGGCCGCCGGGCGCATTATCCGGAAATCCGCTCCTCCAATCCGCAGGTCCGCGCCTTCAACGAACGCGCCGCGATCAACGCGCCGATCCAGGGCTCGGCCGCCGACATCATCCGCCGCGCCATGGTGCGCATGGAGCCGGCGCTCGAGGCGGCCGGCATGGACGCGCGGATGCTGCTGCAGGTGCATGACGAACTGGTCTTCGAGGCGGCCGAAGCGGATGCAGGCAAGATCATCCCGGTGATCGTCGACGTGATGGAGAACGCCGCCATGCCGGCGCTCGACATGGCGGTGCCGCTGAAGGTCGACGCGCGGGCGGCGAAGAACTGGGACGAGGCGCACTGATGCCGGCGGCGGCGGTCCGGGAGCTGGCGGTGGTGTCCGGCGACATCGTCGGGTCGAGCAAGTTGAGCCCGGATCATCTTGGCGCATTGCTGGACGAGATCCGCCGGAGCGTGGAGCGCTTTCAGATCCCCTATCCGGACAGCATTCTGGGGCAGGCTGATGTCTTCCGGGGCGATTCCTGGCAGGTCGCGATGATTGCTCCCCAACTCGCGCTCCGGTTTGCAGTGTATGTGCGCGCCACGGCCATTGCCTCCGGACTGGCCGATACGCGGATTTTTCTGGGCTTCGGTTCCGCGTCCTCCATCAATGAGGAAGCAACGTCCCTGTCCACCGGCGAGGCCTTCGAGATTTCCGGAAGGGGCCTCGACGGCCTGAAATCCGAACGCCTGGGCATTGCTTTCGAAAGCAGGACAGGCAATGCCGCGCCTTTCGGCAAAGCCATTGCGGCCTTGATGGATGCGCTGATCGGCGAGTGGTCCGAGAAGCAGGCCGATGCCGTGCGGCGCGTGCTTGAAAATCCGGGGCTCTCCGATGCCGCCATCGTCGGCGATGACGCCAGCGACAGCGAACGGCGCAACTTCGCCCAGCTTCGCAACCGCGCGCATTGCGACGCCATCCTTGCCGCTCTTGAAGGCTGGGAGTCGCAATCGCCATGGAGAGCGGATCCGGAATAGGGTCCGCGCTGGAACCATAATTGGTTCCATTTGCATTTTGGTATCGAAAACGGTTCCGTTTGTTGTCCGGTATCAAAATTGGTTCCGTCTTCAGGTCGTTGTGATTGGATGCACCATGGTCATTGAGACATTCGCGCTGCTGCTGTTTGCCCATCTGCTCGGGGATTTCACGCTGCAGACCAATTCCATGGCGATGAACAAGAAGCGCCTCGATGTCCTTGCCCTGCATGTCCTCATCATCACGGTGCTGAGTTTTCTCGCCATCGGCCAGTTCGCCTGGAAGCTGCTCGGGATTGTCGCCCTCACCCATTTCCTCATCGATCTGATCAAGGCCCGAAACGGCGGATCCGGGTTCACCTGGTTTGCAGCCGATCAATGCGCGCATCTGGGCGTGCTGGTCGCCGTCTCCGTTTTGCTGCCCATCGATGCAGGCCAGTCGCTGCATCTTGGCCTGCTCGAGCCAGCGACCCGCAGCTTCGTCCTCCAGATCGTCATCCAGGCATCCGGGCTCATTCTGTGTGTCACCGTTGGCGCCTATGTGACCGGCCTGGCGGTGAAGCCCTTCACCGATGAAATCGGCAACGCGCTTCAGGGATTGAAGGATGGCGGGCGGATCATCGGGCAACTGGAGCGGTTCATGGTGTTCGTTTTCACCGTGTCGGGAAATCCGACAGGGATCGGCTTTCTCATCGCGGCAAAGTCCATTCTCCGCTTCGGCGATATCACCAACCCGGATCAGCGAAAGGTGGCTGAATATGTCATCATCGGCTCCTTCATCAGCTTTGCCTGGGCGATCACGGTCTCTCACCTGACCATACTGGCAAGCAGCCATATCGGCCCCGGCTGAGCCAGCCGCGCGACACAGTAGCCGACTTCGCGATTTCCTCCCGGTTCACCCGACGACAAGACGTCGCGGACACGCGCGAATCACCAAATTGTGACGCTTTGGCGCGGCAGGCTTGATTGACGTTGTCGTGACCCTGTGGTGTCTGGATTGAGCTCGCCCGTTTCATGAGGCCCGCTCCATGAGGAATGCCATGCTCAAGTCTTCCATCCTGTTCGCCGGCGCGCTGACTGCGATGTTCGCCCTTTCGCAAGCCGCCCAGGCCGCTGATCCGGATCCGCGCAACTGGGATGCGGTTCTCACCGAAGCCAAGGGACAGACGGTCTATTTCAATGCATGGGGCGGATCCGAGGCCATCAACGGCTATATCGACTGGGCCGGAAGGACGTTGAAGGACCGGTTCGGCGTCACCGTGGTTCACGTGAAACTCGACGACACCGCCAATGCGGTGGCGACGGTGCTGGCCGAGAAGGCCGCCGGCAAGAACGAGGGCGGCTCGGTCGATCTCATCTGGATCAATGGCGAGAACTTTGCCTCGATGAAGCGCCAGGACCTGCTGATGGCGCCCGACTGGACCACCTCCCTGCCAAACTGGGCCTATGTCGACCATGAGACCAAGCCCACGATCCTGACCGATTTCACCATTCCCACCGACGGGCTCGAAAGCCCCTGGGGCGGTGCCAAGATGGTGTTCTTCCATGACACCGCCCGCACGCCCGCAGACAGCGTGCCGCGCTCATCGGTCGAATTGCTGGACTGGGCCGAGAGAAACCCGGGCCGCTTCTCCTACCCGCAGCCGCCGGATTTCATCGGCTCGTCCTTCCTCAAGCAGGTGCTGATCGAAACCATCGCAGACCGGTCCAAGCTCGGCCAACCGGTCGACGAGGCGAGCTTCGCCGAGGACGCCGCGCCGCTGTTTGCCTATCTCGACCGGCTGCATCCGAACCTGTGGCGCGGCGGCAAGGCCTATCCGCAAAACTATCCCGACATGAAGCAGAAGCTCGCCGATGGCGAACTCGACATCATCTTCGCCTTCAATCCGTCGGAAGCGTCCGCCGGGATCGCCGCGGGCGAACTGCCCGACACGGTGCGCTCCTTCACCTATACCGGGGGCACGCTCGGCAACACGCATTTTGTCGCCATTCCCTACAATGCGAGCGCCAAGGCCGGCGCGTTGGTGCTCGCCAATTTCCTGATTTCGCCCGAGGCGCAGCTGCGCAAGCAGGACCCCGCGGTCTGGGGCGACCCGACGGTGCTGTCGATGGACAAGCTCTCAGCCGAGGATCGCGCCGCCTTTGAGGCGCTCGATCTCGGCATTGCCACCCTGAGGCCCGATGAACTCGGCCCGGCGCTTGACGAGCCGCATCCGGACTGGATGGAGCGGATCGAAGGCGAGTGGCTCAGGCGCTATGGCGCGGCCAACTGACGATCATGATGATAAACAACAGGTTTCAGTGACATGACCGGCGGCGTGCGTCTGGCGCGCCTGGCGCCGCCGCTCACACTGCTGATCCTGCTTGGACCGCTGGCCTTCGGCCTGGCGGGCACGGCGCTGCCCGCGCTGGGCTATCTGCCCGACCTGGGCGGGACCGCGTTCACCACCGCGCATTTTGCCGAGCTGGCGGAGGTTCCGGGCATCTGGCGCTCGTCTTTGTTGTCGGTCGCCATCGGGTTGATCACCACGCTGGTCTCGCTTGGCGCGGTTGCAGGTTTTGTGGCGAGCGATCTGGGCACCTCCGGATTTGCCAGGATGCGGCGGATGATCTCGCCGCTTCTGTCGGTGCCGCATGCGGCAGCCGCCTTCGGCCTTGCCTTCCTGATTGCGCCGTCGGGCATGATTATGCGGCTCGTCTCGCCCTGGCTCACCGGGCTCGACCGCCCGCCCGATCTCTTGATCATCAACGATCCGCTGGCGCTGTCGATGATGGCCGGCCTCATCGTCAAGGAAATCCCGTTCCTGTTTCTGGTGACGCTGGCGGCGCTGCCGCAGACACGGCATCTCGAGACCATGCGGCTCGGGCGATCGCTCGGCTATGGCCGGGTCGCAAGCTTCACCTTCCTGCTGTGGCCGCCGGTCTACCGGCAGATCCGGCTCGCCGTGTTCGCGGTCGTGGCCTATGCGACCTCGGTGGTCGATGTCGCCCTGATCCTCGGGCCGCATCTGCCGCCGACCCTGCCGGTGCGGCTGATCGACTGGATGAACGACCCGGATCTCGACTCGCGGTTCCTGGCCTCGGCCGGCGCCATCCTGCAATTGGGAGTGACGGTGAGTGCGCTGGTTGCCTTGGTCGGGCTGGAGCGGATCGGCGCGTTTGTCGTCGGCCGGATCCGCGACAATGGCTGGCGCTGGCGGCGCGATAGGGCGGTGCGCGCACTTGCCCGGAGCGTGATGGGCGGATCGGCCGTGGTGATCTTCGGCGGCATCGCGGTGCTGGCGCTGTGGTCGGTGTCGGGCCTCTGGCAATTCCCCGACGCGCTGCCTTCCACCTTTACCCTGAAAAGCTGGATGCAGGCGTTGCCGCGCATGAGCGGACCGCTCGGCACGACGCTCGCGGTCGCCGGAGTGTCGACGCTGATTGCATTGGCGCTCACCATCCTGTGCCTGGAGCGCGAATACGAGACCGGGCGGGGCCGCGGCGGCGGGGCGCTGCTTCTGATCTACCTGCCGCTGATCGTGCCGCAGATCTCGTTCATGTTCGGCCTGCAGGTGCTGTCGATCTGGCTCGGCGTCGACGCCAGCTTTCCGGCGCTGGTGCTGGCGCATTTGGTGTTCGTGCTGCCCTATGTGTTTCTGTCGCTGAGCGATCCCTGGCGGGCGCATGACCGCCGCCACGACCTGATCGCGGCGGGCCTTGGCATGAGCCGGACCCGGACGCTGGTCAAGATCCGGCTGCCGATGCTCACCCGCGCCATCCTGACGGCTGCAGCTGTGGGGTTTTCGGTCTCCGTCGGGCAATACCTGCCGACCGTGCTGATCGGCGCCGGGCGGCTGACCACGGTCACCACCGAAGCGGTGGCGCTGGCGGCCGGGGGCAATCGCCGGGTGATCGGCGTCTATGCCTTCATGCAGACGCTGCTGCCGTTTTTCGCCTTTGCCATTGCAACGGGATTGCCCGGCTTGGTATTCCGCAACCGGCGAGGCTTGCGGGTGTGACAATGGAGCATGTGACCGAGACTGACGGACTGGTGCTGGACGATGTGCAGATACGCCTTGGCGACCGGGTGCTGGTGGCGCTTGATGCGCGGGTGCGGCGCGGCGAAACGCTGACGGTGATGGGGCCTTCGGGATCGGGGAAGTCCACTCTGCTTGCCTATCTCGGCGGGTTTCTCGATCCGGCCTTTTCGGCCAGCGGCCGCGTGGCGGTGGATGGCGTCGATCTGACGGCGCTCGCAGCGGAAAGGCGGCATGCCGGCATCCTGTTTCAGGATCCGCTGCTGTTTCCGCATCTGAGCGTCCTCGAGAACATCGCCATCGCCATTCCCGAGGACATCCGCGGCCGCAGGCAAAGGCGCCAGCTGGCGCTGGCAGCGCTTGAGGATGCGGATCTGGCGGATTTCGGCAGCCGCGATCCCGACACGCTGTCGGGCGGGCAGAAGGCGCGGGTCGCGCTGCAGCGGGTGCTGGTGTCGCATCCCCGCATCCTGCTGCTCGACGAGCCGTTTTCCAAGCTCGATGCCGATCTGCGCGAGCAGACGCGGCAGCTGGTGTTCGACCGGGCGCGCCGCGCCGGCTTGCCGGTGGTGCTGGTGACCCACGACGAGGACGATGCCCGCGCCGCCGGCGGCCAGTTGCACAGGGTGGGGCGACCGTGAGCGATATCGCCGGACGCCATGCCGACTTGCCCGTCTCGGACGTGCTGGACCAGGTGCGAAAAGCCCTGGCCCAAGGACCCAACGCCGTGCTGGCCGCACCGCCCGGCGCGGGCAAGACCACGCTGGTGCCGCTGGTGCTGATCGAGGAGCCGTGGCTCAAGGGCAAGATCATCCTCGTCGAGCCACGGCGGCTGGCGGCGCGCGCGGCGGCGCGGCGGATGGCGGCGATGCTGGGCGAGGAGGTGGGAGCGACGGTCGGATACCGCATGCGGCTCGACACGAAAGTGTCGGCCAGGACCCGGATCGAAGTGGTGACCGAGGGCGTGTTCACCCGCATGGCGCTGTCCTCGCCCGATCTCGAGGGCATCGATTGCGTGATCTTCGACGAATTCCACGAGCGCGCGCTGGAGGCCGATTTCGGCCTTGCCCTGGCGCTCGACATCCAGTCGGGGCTGCGCGAGGATCTGCGTATCCTGGTGATGTCGGCGACCCTCGATACGGCGCGCGTGGCCGGGCTTATCGAGGATTGCCCGGTGATCGAAAGCCTGGGCCGTAGCCATCCGGTCGAGATCCGTTATCTCGACCGGCCAGTCGGCCAGCGCATCGAACCCGCCATGGCCAGCACCATCGAGATGCTCTGCCGCACGGAAACCGGCTCCATCCTGGCGTTCCTGCCTGGGCAGGGCGAAATCCGGCAGGTTGCCGCAAGGCTCGAGGACCGGCTGGGGCCGCTCATCGATGTGCAGCCGCTCTATGGCGGGCTGAGTTCCGCCGAGCAGGACGCCGCGATCAGGCCATCGCCGGAAGGCCGGCGCAAGGTGGTGCTGTCGACCCCGGTGGCCGAAAGCTCGATCACCATCGACGGCGTGCGCGTCGTCATAGACAGCGGACTGGTGCGCCAGGCGGTCTATGAGCCCTCGACCGGCATCACACGGCTCGAAACAATCCGGGCGTCCCAGGCCTCCGGCGACCAGCGGGCAGGCCGCGCCGGGCGGACCGCGCCGGGCATTGCCATTCGTCTCTGGCGGGCGGAGCAGACCAAGGCGCTGCCCGCCTTCTCGACGCCGCAAATCCTGGCAAGCGATCTGTCCGCCCTGGTGCTCGATTGCCTGGCCTGGGGCGTTACCGATCCGAGACGCCTGCGCTTCATCGATCCACCGCCGGACGCCGCGCTCGAGGAAGCCCGAACCTTGCTTTTCAAGCTTGGCGCGACGGATGCGGAGGGCGGGTTGACCAGGCGCGGCAAACGCATGCGCGACCTGGCGCTGCCGCCGCGGCTTGCCTCGATGGTGGTTGCCGGCGAGGAAGAAGGGCACGGATATGCCGCAGCCGAACTGGCGGTGCTTCTGACCGAGCAGGGACTTGGCGGACAGGATGCCGATCTTGAGACCAGATTGTCGCGCTTCCGCTCCGACCGGACACCGCGCGGCTCCGCCGCCCGGGCGCTGGCGGCGCGGATTGCGGGCGGCGGCAAGGCGGCGCGATCCGAAAGCGCCATTCCGGCCGCAGTGCTGCTTGCGCATGCGTTTCCCGACCGCATCGCCCGGCAAAGGGGCGGACGGGGCCGGTTCGTGCTGGCCAATGGCCGGGGCGCCACGATTGATGAGACGGACCGGCTCGCCGGGGCGGAGTTCCTGGTGATCGCGGACCTGAGCGGCAAGGCGCAAGCCGCGCGGATTCTCGCCGCTGCCGAACTGGCGGGGCAGGCGCTTGACGAGGTGCTTGAAGAGCAGGCGACGCAGGGTGACGAGTGCGTCTTCGATCCGCAATCGGGCTCCGTCCGTGCGCGGCGGATCCGGCGGCTCGGCGCCATCACCCTTGCCGAGACGCCGCTGCCCAGGCCTGACGCCGCGCAAGCCATGGCGGCGTTGTGTGCGGGCATCCGCAAGACCGGGATCAAGGCATTGCCGTTTTCACCGGCAGGATTGCAATTGCGCGACCGGATCGGCTTTCTGAACCGCAGCCTTGGCGCGCCGTGGCCGGATGTCTCGGACCAGGCGCTGCTGGACGCACTGGAGACCTGGTTCGCGCCCTATCAGCCGGGAATCACCTCGCTCAAGGCCATAGACCGGGACGGACTCAACGAAGGCCTGCTGTCGCTGTGCGGAGCGGGTGCAAAAGCCGCCATCGCCAGGCTGGCGCCGACCCATTACGAGGCGCCGACCGGATCGCGGCTGCCGATCCGCTACGACGAGGAGAGCCCGGTGGTGGCGATCCGCGTGCAGGAACTGTTTGGCGAGACCCGCCATCCGGCGATCGCAGCCGGCCGGCTGCCGCTGACGCTGGAGTTGCTGTCGCCGGCGCACCGGCCGATCCAGACCACACGCGACCTGCCCGGGTTCTGGGGTGGCTCGTGGGCCGATGTGCGCGCGGACATGCGTGGACGCTATCCGCGCCACCCCTGGCCGGAGAACCCCGCCGAGGCCGGCCCGACCCGGCGCGCCAAGCCTCGGGGAAGCTGATGCATGGCGCGCTCCCTTTGCGCATCCGACGGGATGCGCTAGATCAGTCTCCATGAACGCTTTTCCATCCCTTCTCCATGATCACGCCATCCGGCACCGGTTGCGGCTGCAGACCCTGACCCGGCTGAGGTGGCTGGCGGTGATCGGGCAGAGCGCCACGGTGCTGATCATTGCCCATGGCTACGGGTTCGAGCTTCCGGAGCTTTCGTGCTTTGCGCTGATTGCCTGCTCGGCCGTCCTGAATGTCTTCCTTTCTGTCCGCTTCCCCGCGGCTCACCGGCTGCCGCCGCTCGGGGCGACAGCGATTCTGTCCTTCGATGTGGCGCAATTGTCGGGTCTCCTGTTCATGACCGGCGGGCTCGCCAATCCGTTTTCGGTCCTGCTGTGCGTGCCGGTGATCATTTCCTCGACATCGCAACCCGTGCGCCACACGCTCGGTCTCGGTGCGCTGTCGGTGCTCATCGTCACGGTTCTGGCGTTTTATTCCCTGCCGCTGCCCTGGTATCCCGATAGCGATTTCGAGGTTCCCTACCTTCTCATTGCCGGTGCCTGGATCGCCATTGTCTCGACCACGGCGTTTGCCGCGTTCTACTCGTTCCAGGTTTCGGCCGAGGCCAGTCAGCTCGCTGACGCGCTGTCCGCGACCGAACTGGTGCTGCAGCGGGAACAGCATCTCTCGGCGCTCGACGGGTTGGCGGCGGCGGCGGCGCATGAACTGGGAACCCCGCTGGCGACCATCCAGCTCGTGGCCAAGGAAATGGAAAAGGCGCTCGCCGATGATCCGCGCTTCACCGATGACCTGATGCTGCTGCTGAGCCAGAGTGAACGCTGCCGCGATATCCTGAGGCGCCTGTCGACCCTTTCCGCCGAGGATGAAGCGCATATGGTCAGGCTGCCGCTGGGTTCCCTGATCGAGGAAGTCATCGCGCCGCACCGGGAATTCGGCATTGCCATCGACGTCGTTCAAGGGGACACCGAGATTCGCGAACCGGTCGGACGCCGCAATCCCGGTATCCTGTTCGGACTGGGCAATCTGATCGAGAATGCCGTGGACTTCGCCCAGCAGCACGTGACCGTGACCGTCTCCTATGGGCGGGACCGGGTCGAGATCATCATCGAAGATGACGGGCCGGGGTTTGCGCCTGACGTTCTGGCGCAGATCGGCGTTCCCTTCATGAACCGGCGCAACCGCCAGGACCGGGAGAAAGCCGGCGGCCTGGGACTCGGGTTGTTCATCGCCAAGACATTGCTCGAACGGTCCGGTGCGCAGCTCGGATTTTCCAACAAGCCGCCGCCTCAGACCGGGGCGCGCATTCAGGTCAGCTGGCCGCGGGAGAAAATGGACCTGTTTGGCGCAAGCGCGCAGCAACGAAATGCAGTTGGAACTGGATAAATTGCAGAACAGCATTAAATCGGAGATACAAGCCCGCATCGCGAACAAGGTGAAACATGACAGACAATATCGGCCAATCATCAGAAACCCAGTCCCTCGGCCCGGACGCAACGCTTCTGCTGGTGGACGATGACGGACCGTTCCTGCGGCGGCTGGCCCGCGCCATGGAAGCCCGCGGTTTCACGGTCGAGATCGCCGAGAGCGTGGCCGAGGGCCTTTCCAAGGCCAAGAGCAACACGCCGAAATACGCCGTGGTGGACATGCGGCTTCAGGACGGCAACGGGCTGGATGTGATTGAGGCGATTCGCGAGCGCCGTGACGATACACGCATCATCGTGCTGACCGGCTACGGCAATATCGCCACGGCGGTGACCGCCGTGAAGCTCGGGGCGATCGACTATCTGGCCAAGCCCGCTGATGCCGATGAAGTTTTCGCGGCGCTCACCCGCAAGCCGGGCGAACGGGCGGAAGTTCCCGAAAATCCGATGTCGGCCGACCGGGTTCGCTGGGAGCATATCCAGAGGGTCTACGAGATGTGCGAACGCAATGTTTCGGAAACCGCGCGACAGCTCAACATGCATCGCCGCACCCTGCAGCGGATCCTCGCCAAGCGCGCGCCGCGCTGAAATCCGGCTTAGCCGATCCTGCACCAAACGTCGGATGCTACACCGGCTCACATCTGACCGAGACCCACCGACAATTCAGCCTGCAGCAGGCGATCCGCAGCCGCGCGGGCAAATCTGAGCAGCATCGCCTTGCGGGACGCGGCGGCGAGCCGGTGTTCGGGCGCGTCGCGCAGCATGTGCCCGGACCAGTCATCGGCGATGATCAGGCCGCAGTCTTGCGGAAACAGCTCGGCGGGCACGCCTGAATGGGTGGCAAAGAACAGGCGGTCGCAATGCTGGCGATAGTCGGGCCATTTGGTATCGCACCTGAAATCCTCAATGGAGGACTTGATCTCCACGATCCAGATGTCTCCGGTAGCGCTGAGCCCGACCAGGTCGGCGCGCCGGCCGGAGGCCAGACACAGTTCCGGGACCATCGACAGCCGCAAATCGGTAAACAGCCGCTGCACGCCCCGGCGCACCATCAGCGCACGATCGGACTGGCGGCCGTCGATCAGCGGATTGTCGGAATGGAGCGAGATGATTGGCATGGCCCATAAATGCCTTGATTCAGAGGCTGCCGCAACGCCGGGTGGCAGTCTTGTTGCAGAAAAACAATGGCCTCTGACAAAGCGTGAACCTTGCCGCGTTTTTTCATCCAAAACCGTTGCATGGTTAGGACTTGTTTAAAATAAACAGGGCCAAGTTGCGCGCGATTCTAATTCGGCGTCTGCGCCTTGCCCTCGGAAGATCTCACATGACAGCTCGTTTTTCGCTTACCATTGCAGCATTGGTCGCAGCACTTTCGCTTGCAGCCTGCTCTCCCAGCTCGGAGAGCGGCACAACCACCACCATCTTCACTTCCGAGTACGGCACGGTCAAGGATTCGGGCTACTCGATCCCGGCTGTGCCGATCAGCAAGGTCGACAAGCGGTTCCACCGCCAGATCGTCTCCTATGGCACGAAGGAAAAGCCGGGCACCATCATCGTCGACACCCCCAACAAATTCCTGTATTTCGTCCTGCCGGGCAACAAGGCGGTTCGCTACGGCATCGGCGTCGGCAAGGCCGGATTCGCCTGGGAAGGCGAAGCCTATATCGCCTGGAAGCAGGAATGGCCGAAATGGACGCCGCCCAAGGAAATGATCGACCGGCGGCCCGATCTCGCCCGCTACGGCGATGACGGCATGAAGCCGGGCCTGACCAACCCGCTCGGCGCCCGCGCGCTCTATCTCTTCAACCAGAAGGGCGAGGACACGCTGTTCCGTCTGCATGGCACGCCGGAATGGAATTCCATCGGCACGGCAGCCTCCTCGGGCTGCATCCGGCTGATGAACCAGGACATCATCGATCTTTACAGCCGGGTCCGTCCGGGCAAGAACGCCCGCGTGATCGTCAAGCAATAGGCCGGACACACACAGCTGATACAAAAAACCCGCCGCGGAGCCATCCGGGCGAGTTTTTTGATGCACTGTGGCGGCTGCGATAGCCGGT
>NZ_JACIYP010000110.1 GCF_014359905.1 Hoeflea sp.
TTCATGGGCAGGACCAAAATTGCAGCGTTTCGCCGGAAATCATACGAAACCCTGCAGGGCGTGGCCAGACAAACCACGACGTTTCAATATAAAATCAATGGGATGAGTGTTGTTCAGGGCGAACTACAAAGTGCGGGTGAATTGGCGCCTCCTCTTCAGACCTGCGGCCAGGAACACCGACGAAGGCATGCGGTCGGCTTCGGCCCAGCGCGAAACCAAACTTTCAACAGCCGGCGCAAAGGCCTTTGCAATCAACCGGTCCTCGTCTCCGGGCGTAGATGCCGGCACACTCTCCATTGGCCTCAGCAGCAGTTCCGCGAACCCTTCGTGCGGCACCTCCTTGGCACCGTCCCTATTTCCGGACAAAGCGATCAGCTCTTCCTCTAGTAACTCGCCGGAAAGACCCTGCCAGCGAACCTGATGAACGGCGACCACGTCCTCATGCTCTTCGGCTTCCGTTTCGGCCTCCGCGTACAGCCCGTCGAAAATCAGCCGATCGTTAGCCAGCTCTGAGAGATCACGCACAAAGCCAGCTTCGAAGTCCATCGGAACGAGCGACGGGTCAGCGATCACCTTTGCGTGGTCGGCAGTCAGGCGCACAATGCTACGACGGCCGAACTCTGGCCAGCGACCGATATCCTCTTCGGCGAGTTCAATCTCAAGCGTCTTTCCGCCATGCATCTCGGCCCGCACGTCGTATCCGGCGACTGGTGCCATCCCTTTCACAAAGCTGACCATATGCCGAAAGTCGAAGCCGCCCGAAACGCGCGTCTGATGAGCGGATGCGAATTGCAGAATATCGTCTTCGGCCGCCCGCGCCTTCTGTGCTTCGCGTATGGCTTCAGCGATCTCCTCCTCCGTCTGGTCCATCTTCATACTTGTCGCACGCTCGAGGATGCTTTCCATGTCGATGTAGGACATCAGCTCTCCGAGCACTTCCGCAGCCAAGGCATCCTTCATCTCGCCGGCAACGCTTGCCATGTCCTGTGCAATCGTACTGACACGATCCAACAACAAAGTGATGGCGCTGTTGTCGAAGCCATCATCCGACTGCAAATTGATAACTTGAACGCGACGCGTCTGACCATAACGGTACAAGCGGCCAATCCGTTGAACCAGACGTGCCGGGTTCCAGGGCAAATCGTAGTTCACCATGATATGACAGGCGTCTTGGAGGTTTAGGCCTTCGCCCCCTGCTTCAGTCGAAACCATGACCTGAGCCTCTCGACTGTTGAAGGCGCGGACATTCCTCATCTTTTCATCCAGCGACATCGAGCCGTTGATCGCGGCAACCTGGACCCCAAGACATGCGTGCGCAATCGCCTCTGCTAGGAAACTCTGAGTGGCCCTGTACTCAGTAAACACCAAAAGGTTTTGGTCCTGAGCTAGAAGCGGCGAAACCACGTCATTTAGAAATGTCTGCAGCTTCGCATCCGATAGCCGAGCCACGCGGATGAGTTTCAGAACGGCCTGAACCTCGCTTGCTTCATCGGCGAAAAAGGCGCCAACCTCACCGATGGGCCCAGTTTCCGCAAGGTTGTCGTCCCCTTCGAGTTGCTCGTCTGAAGGTATCACTAGTGCCGAAGCAGCATCGAAATCTTGCAGCCGCTCCAAGCGACGTTCTAGTGCTCGCTCGATTGCCGCCACGGAAGATGAAGCGAGTTTGCGATACGTCGTCATGACAAAGCCGATGGCTCGGCCGATCATTCTATCCTTCGCGTCGGCACTGGCGCGATACCCCTCGCTCAAATACCTCCGAAGTGCCTTGTCTGCAGTGCGCATTTCGGGCGATGGGATTACCATGTGGCGAAGCGTATCGTGACCGCGAAAAATCAGATTGCCTTCTGCATCCGTGACGCGGGTCTTCCGGTTGCGAATGATGATGTCCCCAACCACCTCTGGGTTCATTTCTAGCGTTCGGATTTCAGGCAGGAGGTCCGGTCGTACCAACTCCAATAGAGCCGCGAAACGACGAGTTTTACCTTGGTGCGGCGTTGCAGTAAGCAATAGAAGCGAATGGGTCCGGTCGCGAAGCTTGTGCGCGAGCGCGTAGCGTTCCGTCTGCTCACCCGTTTCGGACCGGCCGAGCCGATGCGCCTCGTCAAACACAATAACATCCCAGAAGCCAGCTTCGATGAGCCGCGCCAAATGCTCGTCGCGCTTCGCGAGATCGAGCGAGATTATAACATGCTCCCTCAGTCGCATCTCGTCGGCGTATTCGGGGCGGAAGTCGCGCTGATAGATCTCGAAGGCACGTCCGAACTTGGCGCGCATCTCATCTTTCCACTGCCTAGTCAGCGAAGAAGGGCAGACGATCAGAACGCGCCTGCAGCGGTTACGCTGCGAGAGGGCGTGAAGAATAAGACCAACTTCAATGGTCTTACCAAGCCCAACATCGTCGGCGATCAGCCAACGCGCCTGAGGGGAGGTTACGACCTTCCGCGCCACATAAAGTTGATGCGGCAGAGGGTCGATGTCGAGACGACCGAATGCTCCGGTGTTCGCATTCCATATTTGAAGTGCCTTAGACAGCATTCGGAGCCGGAATCGCTCCGCATGGTCCATATGCTGGCCAGTTTGTCGTCTTGCGATCCGCAACTCCACAGGCATCGCCTGCGCTAGGACACGCCAGTCCAGCCACCTGGTTTCTCCAGTCTCTGCGAACTGAACGAGAACCTGCTCGAAACCTCCGAGCGAACGCGTTGCAAGTACAACTCCGGTCCCAAGGCTCAGTCCGCGACCTCGCGGTGGCTTGTGCTGTACTTGCTGTCCAGTCGCATATGCGGGCTTTAGGTCCGATAGCGCCACCCATGCTCGGCGATTGCCTGCCATAGCGAGTTGGGCCTCGTTCGGCTCTACCTTTGGCCTCAGATCATGGATCACCCCGCGCGCATCGTCTTTCAACTTCACGAGAGCGCCCTTTGGTGGAAACAGCGATCTATGCATCCTTGCCTGCCTCCTTTGCCTCGGCTTCCTCTTTTGCTGCTACCCGTTTGGAGTGTGGAAGTAATGACAGAAAGCCAGTGTCGCAGCGTTCTTCTTTTGGTTCGAAGCGCCAAATCTGGCCTTCGCTATCCTCGAGGCGAAAGGAACTCCAAGGGTGAATGTCGATAGGCTCCTCGTAATACCAAGCCTCACTGTCAGCCAATTCAATGCTTTCTTCGTTGAGATTAAGAAAAGCAGGATAGCTCCAGAACCTTGGATCTATACGGACACCCTCGCTCGAATGCTCTAGCTGCATCTGTAGCCATTCGTTTCGCCAATCGTCAACAATTCTTCGCTCGGCCTCTGCCCGGCCAACCCGACGGATCAATGTCAACGCAAGTTTCCAAGAAAGAGCGCTGCGATAGCTCGATCTTTCTTCTGTCTCCCAAGCGCGCTGCATTTTGTTGAACTTCCGATGAGACCAAAGCCAAGGAGATTCTCGCCAAAGACATTTCAGTTCACATGCATCTTCAAGCTCTGCGAGGCTGTTTCCAGCTTGCACCAGCCTTGAGAGCGCCCTGTAACTCGACGAAAACGGGAACTCTTCCAAGACTGCTTTAAATCGACCTTGAAGCAGGGCGCGCTGGTCAAGCTTTATGATACGCATCTGGCTGACTAGCCTTGCGGCGTAATCGTCCAATAGGTGGCCATCGGTGATGGTCTCTTCTTCAATAAATGGAAAAAGTAGATCTGGATCTTCCTCATATAGATCCATATCCAGAAGGTCTTCCCATTGGGCGCTTTCAGTTTCGTTCTCGGTCTCTCCTGGGCCAAACTCCTGAAACTCATAGAAATCAGTAACTTCGAACGAATCACCGTCGGTGCGGGCGCGTTCAATTTCCTCACCGGCCTCGTAGGAAAGCGCACCCTCCCAGAGATCGTCGGCCTGTTGATCGAACACATCGTTGTCACCAATGAGTTCATCATATTCGTCATTTGCCTCAACAAGCTCGAGTTCGGCACTCAAGCTCAAAGAATCGGGATTTGGTAGAGCCAAGCCGGGATCCGGGTCGGGCTCATGGTTAGCCGAAACGTCATTCTCCGCTTCAAGTTCTGTGAATGCCTCGGCTGTCGACGGTTGATGCCCAGAAATGGAAACATCCGATTGTATTGGCGCTTCGGCGCGCGGGTTGTGAGGAAAGTCCTCCGCGAGAATCTGAGACTCGATAAGATGCAGATCTGGATGAACATTGTCTTCGATTGCCTCCCGGGCAGCGGCCGGCAGCTCGTCAGGCTCAGAGCCGGCCACAGCCTGTGAGGTTCCGGGCGAGTATTCGGATTCGGGTACGTCCCAATCGGACGGCGGGTTCAAATCTGGATGATTGGGCGTCTCCGGAGATACACCCAACTTGCGCCTCAACTTAGAAAACAGGCGCTTCATCATTCAGCCGTTTTCCCTAAGGGCAGCTTCGCGCAGACGCGGCGCGCCGAAGACCAGCGCCAGCCCCTTGGCGCGCGAAACTGCTACGTTGATCCGGTTGAGGAAAAACAGGAAGCTCATGCCGCGCGGCGTTTCCTCGGCCGATGACGCTGTCATCGAGACCAGGCAGACGGGCGCTTCCTGGCCTTGGAACTTGTCCACGGTGCCAACGCGAATGCCCTCGGGCAGCGCGTCGCGCAGGACGTTCACCTGAGCGTTGTAGGGTGCGACCACAATGATGTCCGACCGATGCATGGCACGCGTCGTGCCGTCCTTCTCAGTCCATGCTCCCGTCAGCAGTTCCTGAGCGTCAGTCTGGATGGCCGTGACTTCCTCTGGCGCGACCTGGGCATGGCCTTCATGCGGGACCGGAACCCAGAACGCACCCGCTGGGGGAAACGCGGTGCCGGTCACAGCCTGGCTCGAGGTGTCGGGTGGCTGGTCAGCCGTCCCTCATAGACCTGATCGGAAATGAAGCGGCAGACGTCTGGATGCATCCGGCGCGAGACAGGCAGGAATATGCCGCGGTCCGGTGGCACCGTCGCGTGATCGCCCAGCATCCAGTCGAGGCATGAGAGGTTCGCGGGGTGCGGATGCGCCCCCTGGATCACCTGCGGCAGCTGGCGTGGGTCGCCGACCAGCACGATGTTCCGAGCTGCGCGGCCGATGGCCACCATGTTGGCGAGACCGACCTGTCCCGCCTCGTCGACACGAAAGAATGGCTTGATAGCGATCATGAGAACAGGCCGCTGAAATAGGCGCCGGTGTTCGTCAAGGTAGTTGTCGCCTGCATTTGTTTTCACGCTGCGGAATTGGCAGGCCCGGCCATGGGGCTGCCGCCGCAGGCTTCCATCGCCACGACGCACGGCCGCAACTGCCCGAAGAAAGTCAGCACCTGATCTCGTCTCAGCTTCTTGCGCAGAACCGCATGCCCCCCGAGGCGTCGGCACCGCGACCTGGAACACCTTCTTCGCCAGGTCGAACCCGACCGTGATAATCTCCGACATGACCGCTCTCCCCTTGTTCGCAGACCCACCTTGGCACGTTGGTGCCGTTGGGGGGCGGTTACATCAATCGACACCGGTTGACGGGCGAACACGGCCGCTCCATCTCGCGACGGCTATAGCCGAGACGATAGAGATGCGCGAAGCAGCGTCGCTGCGATGGCCACGACGCAGAAGGCTATGGCCAAGCCCATGACGGGCGCAAGGGTGAAATCGGCGGCGGCGCCGATCATGAGGGCAGCCAATGCCGCGCCGATGGACTGGCCCAGAACCCGCGCGGTCGATTGCAGGCCGCTTGCGCCCCCGCTGCGGTTCCGCGGTGCCGTCGTCATCACGACCCTGTTGTTGGGAGCCTGGAACAGTCCGAAGCCGATGCCGCAGACCATCAGCCTCCAGGCCACGTTCAGATCGTCCGGCGTCTTTGGCATCGTGGCGAGGCTCAGAAAGCCCAGGGTGAGTATCGCCAGCCCCGTCAGCGAAAGGTATTCCGGCGCGTGACGATCGGACAGTTTTCCCGCGAGCGGTGCGACGATCGCCGTAGCCACGGGCCAGGGCGTCAGCAGCAGACCGGTCTCCACCGCCGAGCGTCCGAGGACACTGAAGAGAAAGGGCAGGGACACGAAGACGATGAACTGCGTCACGAAAGAGCAGACCGATGCGACGATTGCCATTGCGAAGGGCCGGATGCGCAGAAGATCGAGAGGCAGCATCGGGGCCACCGCCCCTTTCAGGCGCAAGGTCAGCGCCAAGAAAGCGAGGGCGGCCAGACCAAACTTGACTGCGACCATGCCGGACCACCCGCTGCTCCCGAGCGCGGTCAGACCCGTGATCGTCAGGCCGAAGGCAGCCGCGTTCAGCGTGGCGCTGATCCAGTCGAAGCGCCGCCGTGATCCGGCCATTCTGGGCAGCGTGACGAGACCCGACAGCAAGATCACGAGGCTGAGCGGTAGGTTGATGAGAAACAGCCATTGCCAGGAGGCCAAGGCGAGGATCACTCCTGCCACGGTGGGTCCTGACGCGGCCGATACGCCGACAATCAGCGAGATCCTCGCGAGCCCGCTGCCGATCCTGTTAGCAGGCATGATGTGGCGGACCATGGCGCCGTTGATGCTCATAAGGGCGCCCGCGCCGAAGCCCTGCAACAACCGTGCGGCGTTCAGCATCTCCATGCTGGTGGCCTGGGAGCAAAGGTAGGAAGCGCCGCCAAATAGAATGACACCCACGAAATAGATCCTGCGGAAACCCAGGGAGTCACCCAGCGCGGCAAACGGCAGGAGAGAGATGACAACAGCAAGCTGGTAGATCATGACCACGCTGATCGCTGTCGCCGGGGCGACACCCTGTCGTTCTGCGATCGTGGGCAGGGCCACGTTCATGATCGAACTGTCGAGAACCGCCATCATGATCGCGATGCCGATGGTGGCAAAGGCGAAGGCGCGCTGCGGCTGCGGCAGCCCATCCTCGAGGGCAGGGCGGCCGCTGCCCAAATCCGGGCTGGGGCCGAGGCCCGCATCGACCGGGTTCAAGCGGTCGTCATCTCTGAATTCCTTCACCCTTGGATCCTGTTGAACTGGTCCTGTGTGCCCATGGTTCCCCGATCTGGTCATTGGTCGGGTCCGAACGGACCCGAGCCTTCTCAGGCACTTTGCGGCAAGGCGTCAGGATACCCCCGATCATCCTGCTCTGAAGCGCTGGTGTCGTTTGCACTCCGGTCTCCGGCTGCCATGGCGGTGGTCGCGTTACGCTGTTCGATCTCACGACATTGCCGGACGATGCGCTGGCCGTTCTGATAGACATGTTCCCGGCAAAGATCCTGCGCGCGGACCTGCTGGCCGCGTCGGATGGCATCCACGATGTGGACGTGGGCAACGTGGTTGACGCCTAGCGCGTCGGGTCCGATCCAGCGGTACCGGATCTCCTTTAGCAAGGGGATATCCTTCGTTCGGCGCAGCGCGACCTCGGCGTGAACATTGCCCGAGGCCGTATCGAGGGTTTCGTGGAATGTCTCGTTCAGGCCCTGCCACTCGCTCAAGGTCTCGCGGGTCCAGATGCCGTCGCTGATCATCCGTTCCGAGCGTGACAGGACGACATGGAGGCGATCCAGCTGACCGGATCCCAGTCCCCGCTCGGCGGCAAGGCGCGCGGTCAGGCCGGACAACGTGGCGCGCAATTCATAGATCGCCTCGATGTCGGCGCTGTCGAATGCCTGCACGGTGAAGCCGCTGTTCGGGGCGTATCTCAACAGCCCGTCGCGCGCGAGGATCGCGAGCGCGCTGCGAACGGGTGTGCGTGAAACCCCCAGCCTCCGGGTCAGCTCCACCTCGTTCATCCTTTGCCCAGCGGCGAACTCACCCTCGAGTATTCCCTCCCGCAGGCGCCTTTCGATCATCTGGCTGCGTGTCGTCACGGTTTCCTCCTCGATTCGCGCCATGATGGTACCGCATCCGTCCGCGCAATAGATCGCCACAGCGCATGTCAATGATCCCGCGGGCTGATCGGAGCGCGCGCTGCGGCCGCTCCGGTCGGATAGTAGGGTTCGCGCGACGCCCTATTCGGCCACCGCTGGCGCCACATTCCGCCGCATCAGCGAGATCAACTCGTCGGTGCTGAGCACGTCACCGAAGGTGGCGTAGATGTTGAGCAGGCTCGCATGGTGCTCCCGGTCGGAAAGCGCGGCATTGGCGTCCTCCACCATGATTGTCTTGTAGTTCAGCATCATCGCATCGCGCGCCGTCGACTCGCAGCACACGTTCGTCACGGTACCTGTGATGAGCACTGTCTCGATACCCGACGAGCGCAGGCGGTCGTGAAGGTCGCTCGACCCCTGGATGAGGGCGCTGAAGCGGCGCTTGTAGACGATGGCATCGGTGGGATGGACGTCTAGATCAGGGTGAAGCTCGTGTCCGATCGCACCCCAAGCCATGTTGGCATGCCGCACCGCCGCCTTTTCGGGGTCGTGGCTGGTCATGGCGAACCAGTGGGACCATTCGGTGGTGGTTTGCTCGTCGACCGTGTTACGGATCCAGAAGACCTTGCCGCCGCTGCTGCGCAGCGCAGCTGCAAGCCGGTTCACGTTGGGCACCACGGAGAGGGCCTCGGGGACGTATGCGGCGGCGTGTTCCTTGACCATGAAGGCGTTTTGCAGGTCGACGACGATTAGGGCGGTGGTCGCTGGGTCGAAAGCGGCGTGGATGTGGGGCGTGCCACGACGTTCCATCACGCGATCGAGGATGTCCTTCGGAATTTCCAGTTTGGGGTGCATGATCGGTATCCTTCTGTCTGGGGGAGTTCACTGGTCCGCGACCATAGCCTCGGCCACAGGCCGCAAGGCGGTTGGCTGCGAGTGATGACACAGCACATAGCCGAAGGGGCCGCGGGGCGTGATGCCCGGCTCCGTGCGCTGGCAAAGGTTGGTAGCCAGCGCACAGCGTGGGGCGAAGGCGCATCCGCGCGGCAGCGCACGAAGATCGGGCGGACTCCCAGGTATCGCCTGTATGTCGCGATGACGGGGCTGCCCGCTGACGGTGGAGGCAAGCATGCCACGGGTGTAGGGATGTACGGGGTTCAGGAGCACCTCTTCCGCACTGCCGTATTCCACGATCTTGCCGGCGTACATGACCGCGATCTTGTCCGCGATCTGGGCAGCGACGCCGAGATCGTGTGTAACGAAGATGGTGCCCATGCCGAGATCCTGCTGGAGCTGCCGAATCAGGATCAGGATCTGGATCTGCACCGTGGCGTCCAGTGCCGTTGTCGGTTCGTCCGCCAGGAGCAGCTTGGGATAGCAGGACAGCGCCACCGCGATCATCGCGCGTTGGCGCAATCCGCCCGACAACTCGTGCGGGTAGGCGCGCAGGCGGCGTTCGGGCGAAGGCACGCGAACCAGTTCCAGAAGTTCCAGCGCGCGCGCCATGGCCTTTTCGCGACTGGCCCCGGTGTGGCGCCTGACGGTTTCCGCGATCTGGTCGCCGATCGTAAAAACGGGATCGAGCGCGGTCATCGGCTCTTGAAAGATCATCGAGATGCCGGCTCCGCGAAGGGCGTTCAGCGCGCGGCGTGGCAGGGCCAGCACGTTCTCGCCGAGAAAGTGGACCTGGCCCGTGATCTCGGATCGCCCCTCCGGCAGCAGGCGCATGAGCGCCCGGAGAGTGACCGATTTGCCCGACCCCGACTCGCCTAGGATGCAGAGCACCTCGCCCGCGTCCAGAGTGAGTGACACGTCGCGCACCGCCTGCGTCCGCCCGGCTCGGCTGATGAAATCCACGCGAAGATCGCGCAAGGCGAGCAACCGACCTTCTGTCTGCTCGGCGGCGATGGCCCTGCTCCGGATCATTGTTCCTGTCATCACGTGGGCATTCCTTCACCTTGGACCATCACGGTTTCCTTCTTCGAGGCCGATGTCGGCACAGCGCTCTTGTTGCGCCCTGCAAGCGAGTGGCCGGACGAGGGTGCGGCCATGTGGCAGGCGGCGGCGTGGTCCGGATCGTCCGCGAGCGCATTCAGCGCCGGGGCCCTTTCAGCGCAAAGTCTCTCGGCGAAGGGGCATCTCGTGTTGAACCGGCATCCTGTCGGTGGGTTCATGGGGCTGGGCGGATCGCCCGTGATAGGCGGTTCCGTCGCGCGTCTGCGCGGGTCGGCGTGCAACTGCGAAGCAAGAAGTGCCCGGGTGTACGGATGCGCGGCGCAGGAATAGATGCGCTCGACCCGGCCTATCTCGACCACTTCGCCCAGATACATGACCAGCACCCGGTCAGAGATGTACTGGACCACGTGCAGGTCATGAGAAATGAAAACGTAGGTGAGGTTTAAATCCCGCTTCAGCCGTCGTAGCAGGTTGAGGACCTGCGCCTCCACCGACTTGTCGAGCGCCGAGACAGCCTCGTCTAGGATGAGCATGCGGGGGTTGAGCGCCAAGGCGCGGGCGATATTTACGCGCTGCTTCTGCCCCCCCGACAGTTCATGCGGATAGCGCCCGGCAAAGAGATGTGCGGGAAGTCCGACCTCGTCCAGCAGGCTGACCGCGTGCGCGCGCGCCTCTGTCCGCGCCATCCCGTGGACACGCGGCCCGTAGGCCACGGATTCCTCGATCGGCATGCGCGGATTGAGCGACGACGCGCTGTCCTGGAACACCATCTGCATGTTGCGGCGCAGGTCGCGCAGGCTGAGCCCGTCGCGCGCCCCGACTTCCTGCCCGTCGAAAATCAACTCGCCCCCGTCGGGCGGGATCAGATGCATCAGGATACGGGCCAAGGTCGACTTACCGCAGCCGGATTCGCCGACCACCCCCAGCGTCTCGCCTTTCTGAACCTGGAAGGACACGCCGTCGACTGCCCTAACCGACGCGATGCGGCGGTTCAGGAGGCCGCCGGTGATCACGAAATGCTTATGAATGTCGCGCGCGATCAGCATCGGCTGGCGCTGACCGCCCCTGTCACGGGGATCCGCCTTTGGTGAGCCGAACGCGCGGGCCGCCGCCTGCAGATTGAAGAAATTCATCATTTCCGGATCCTCACGTTGTGATGTCCATGGCCTGACGCAACCCATCGGACACAAGGTTGAACGACAGCGACACGATCAGAATTGCGATGCCCGGCAGCGCGCAGACGAGCGGCTGCATGTAGATGCCCTGCCGCAAGCTGGAGAGCATCTGTCCCCAGTCCGCCGTCGGGGGAGAGACGCCGAGGCCGAGAAAAGAAAGCCCGGCCGCCAGCAGGATCGAGACTGAGATCAGGCTGCTGGCATAGATCAGAACGGGCGGGAGCACGTTGCCCACTACATGGGTCAGAATGATTGAACGTGCCGGGGCGCCGCTTGCGCGCGCGGCATCGACGAAATCGTGGCTGCGTATCTGGCTGGCCGCCGTCTCCGCGATCCGGCAGAGCGACGGGATGAACACCAGAGTCAGCGCCAGCAGTCCACTGCCCATGCCGCCCCCCAGCGTGCCCGAGATGGCGACCGCCAGCAGGACCGAGGGAAAGGCATAGAACACATCCGTGATGCGCATGACGATCATGTTCACGCCGCCGCCCATGAAGCCTGCGATCACGCCGAGCAGCCCGCCGAGCGCAATGGCGACGGCGACTGGCACGATGCCCATCAGAAGGCTTGTGCGCGCACCCCAGATCAAGCGGGAGAGCATGTCCCGCCCGAGCTCGTCCGTGCCCAACAGATGGCCCTGCGTGCCGATCGGTTTCAACCGCGCCAGCATTGAGGTGGCATAGGGGTCGTGCGGCGCGATCCAAGGTGCGAGCGCAGCAGCACCGATTGCGCCGAAGATCAACGCCATGAAGGAGAGCGTTACCCTGTCCTCTGACAGGCGTTCGCGGACAGAGGCCCAATAGCTTCGGCGCGCATCCTGCGGCATGACCTCGGCGGCGAGTTCGGGGAGCCGGTTGGTGCTGGTGGAGAGATCGGACATGGGAACGGCCTTTCTGCAGCGATGTCAAGTGCGCTTGATGCGTGGATCGATCAGCGTCTGGAGAAGATCGACGACCAAGTTGATCGCCACGAAGGAAAGGGCGAGGACGAGGATCGTCCCCTGCAGAAGAGGGATGTCGCGGGTCAGGATGGCGCGGGACATAATGAGGCCCGTTCCCGGCCAGTTGAAGACCGTCTCGATCAGGATGGACCCGCCGACGAGGTAGCCGAGTTGCAGCCCCATGACCGCGAGCATTTGCGGAAGCGCATTGCGCAGCGCGTGCTTGACGACCTGCATCTCGCCAAGTCCCTTGGCTCGCAGGAGCTGGATATAGTCCTGGCTGAGCGTGTCCGCGACGGCCGAGCGCGTGGACCGCGTGACCACCCCCAGCGGGATCATCGCCATGGTCACCGTCGGTAGGATGGCATAGCGCGCCTGTTCCCACTCCAGCCAGCTGAAGTACTCCGAACCTTGGCCGCCCATCCCGGTCGCGGGCAGAAGCCGCCACTGGACCGCGAAGATGATCACCAGCACGATCCCCATCCAGTAATTCGGCACCGAGACGCCCAGGGTAGAGATCGATGTCGCGATCTTGTCGATCGGCCGGCCGAGGTTAAAGGCTGCCAGCGTACCCAAGGTGGTGGCCAGTCCGAAAGCGAGCAGCACGGCCGCGATGGCAATGGCCAGCGTGTTGACGAGGGCGCGGGTCACCTCGTCGAGCACGGGCCTGTTGGATTGCAACGAAATGCCAAGGTCGCCTGTCGCCGCGCGGGCCAGCCAGTCGAGGTACTGGAACACCACCGGCTTGTCGAAGCCATATAGCCTGCGGATTGCGGCGATGTCATTTGCGCTGGCATCGGGCGGGATCAGCGACTGGATCGGATCGCCAGGTGCCAGATAGACCAGCGAGAAACAAATGGCGGACACGCCGAGCGCGATGGGCATGGCGTAAAGCACCCGTTTTGCAGCATAGACCCACATGTGCGAAGCTCCCTTGCGATGGTCCGACGGCTGGTGCCAGTTAATTCCGGGGGCCGCGCCTTGGCGAGTGCCTGAGCGCAGCCCCGGAGAGGTCACTCGACCCGGATCGGTGTCATGTCCTGAAACCAGCTTTGCGCCTGTACGAAGCCTTTGACATACGGGGCCATGGCGCGCGGGTTAAGGTCGCTCACGACGAACAACTGTGCTGCATCGGCCACCACCAACTCATGCGCCCGCCGGATGAGATCATCCTGTTCTGCGGGATCGAAGGTGAGCAACGCCGCCGACAACAGTTCTTCCACCTCAGGATTGAAGTAGCCGCCCCAGTTCGAGCCGCCGGGCGACTGGAAGCGTTTCATAAAGCTTTTCACGAATTGCAGTGGGTCCATCGTGGCGCTGGAGAAATTGATCGCGTCGTATTCCGGATGCGCAACCGCCCCACGGATGAAGACCCCGATCATGGTGTTCCAGTCGATCACCTCGAATGTCACGTCGAAACCCACTGCGGCGAGTTGGGCCTGCATCAACTCGTTCATCGGCAGGGGTTGCATCTGGCCGGAACCCGAGGGTGAGATCGCGACGGTCACCGAGCACGGCATGCATCCGGCCTCCTCGAGAAGTGCGCGGGCGCGCTCGGGGTCGTAGTTGAACCGGTGGGGCGAGCCGAAATTCCGCTGGCTGGTCGTATATGCGCCGAAGGCCGGCACGGCCGTTCCATTCAGCAGCGCCACCATCTCTTCGCGGTTGATGGCGTAGTTCGCAGCTTGGCGCACCCGCACATCGGAGAAGGGCTCCTGGAGCACGTTCAGCCGGTAGGGCCAGTAGTGCGGGTACTCGTTGAGCACAACCGTCATGCCCGCAGCTTCGAGCGCGGGGATCATGTCGGGGGAGGGAGCCTCGACAAAATCCACTTGGCCAGAGAGAAGCGCCGCCGCGCGGGTGGTGGCCTCGGGCATCGGCAGGAGCACGAGGCGTTCGTGCTGCGGGATTCGGTCGGGATTCCAGTAGGCTTCGTTGCGCAGGAGTTCGAGGCGTTCGCCGGGAACCACGCTTCCGAAGACATAGGGGCCGGTTCCGGAAGGCTTGGCAGCATAGGCGGCGCGGTCGTTGCCCGCAGCCTTGTAAGCGCAAGGCGATACCATCAGGACGTAGACGAGGTTGTAAGGAAAGAGCGACTCCACATCCGTGGTGTGCAGCGCGAAGGTCATGTCATCGATCTTCTCCACCTTCGCGATGGTGGAGGTGCGCGACCGCGCGCGGGCGAAATCGACTTGGTTGAAGCCGGGATGCGCCTCGTCGATCAGACGCTGGTAGTTCCAGACCGCCGCCTCGGCATTCCAAACGCAGCCGTCGTGGAAAGTCACGCCCCCACGTAGCTCGAAAATCCAGCGCTTGGGGTTCTCGGGGTCAATGTACCAAACTTGGGCGAGGCCGGGGATGATGTCCACTTCCTGGTCGGAGGTGCTCAGGTCCCAGGCCACGAGCCCCTCATAGAGCGAGTAGCCCACGAAGCGGTGGCCCTCGAATCCCTGGTCGGGCATGCCAGCCCAGTCCGGCACGTCACTGGCGGTCATCGCTACGGTGAGGGTGCCGCTGGGCAGGTTCTGCGCCGTAGCCACCAGCGGTGAGGCCATGGCGAGGGCGGCCAGTGCCGCCGACACGAGGCGCTTCCGAATTTGGGTGATCTTGTGCATCCGCGTTCCTCCAGTTGTCGAACCACCGTGGCGAGCCGCCCCGCCTTGTCGCGCCGAGTCTGGATGACGACACGGCCTGCTCCAGCGTCTGTGCGCAATGTGGAACTTGGGAGAGCTAAAGTATACAATCGGCAAAAGTATTCTGCGGCGCAGCGCGGGAGCCAATGAAACAAGCGATCGAAAGTGTTGGCGCCCAAAAAGTGAACAATTAGTACCTGCCAGCATAGACTGTGCATGCAAGGGCTTCGGGGAATCAGCCGGTACGCTGGCATGGCTACCGGGTGCATCCTGCGACAGAGCGTCTGCAGCAATATTGCATACAACAGAAATCCTGGCTCCGGTCGGATGCTGACCCGAGTACGAAAGGAAAGTCCCATGCCACAGAAATCGCGCGTCCGGATCGCCCATCTGGCCGGACCGACGGCCACAATCCAGAACACGCCGCCGCTGGTCACGTCAAACAAGGCACGCATTCGGGCGGGGCTTCCCGCCGTGACCGGGCCGGACGGCACGCCACACCGGTTCGACGCCCTGCGGGCGCAGCGACTGGCTGCGCCGGCCAAGGTCTATGTGGAACAGTTTTCGGCGCATCCGCTGGAAATGGATGCAGCTGAACTCTACGGCCCGCCCGATGGCTACATCGGCCCGGACGGCACCTTTAGCACCGAGCGCAAGTCGAGCGAGGACAAGCCGGTCTACGAGATCGAACTTGCACCGGAAGACGGACTCTACCCGCTGCCCTACATGGCGCTGCAGGCGGACGGCACGCCTTGGGAAGAGGAGATGGCCGTTCCCCTCGGTGATGAAAGCAAGGCCCGGCAAGGCTTTTTCCCCGATGGATCGCGCAGCTTCGAGGAGGTCGACCGGCTGGGCATCGGCACGGAAGGCAAGGCAAGCCTGTTGTCGCAGCATGCCGACATTGACTTCTACCGTGTCCTGCCGCCGGGCGGATGGAAGAAGGGTGTGCCCGCAAATATGCGCAGCGACGTCGGCGAGGGCGACATCCCTCCCGAGACGCGCGGTATCGATTTCTACGCCTACAAACCCTACCACCTGTCGTCGGCCCCGTCGCGGCCGGCCTTGGCCAAGGCGACCAACGATACACAGGCGATCGCCGACAGCGGCAAGTACGATGGCCTGATCTGGACGCAGGGAAGCCCTCAGGTCGAGGAGACGGCCTACTGGTTCAGCCTGCTGATCGACACGCAGCTTCCGATCTGCGGCAATGCCGCCCAGCGCCCGCAGGGGCAGATCAGCGCGGACGGGCCGAAGAACATCGTCGACTCCGTCGCCTTCGTCCGGTCCGGCATCTGGCGCGACGCGCAAGGGCGTAACCGTTGCGGTGTCGTTGTCATTCAGGAACAGCAATTCTTTGCCGCGCGCGAGGTCGCCAAGGCCGATGCACGGCCGGGCGGCTATGTCGCCACCGGCGGGCATGGCGGCATCCTCGGCCAGATCACGCACAAGGATGACCTGTGGCTGACGTATGTGCCGGCATACAAGCACACTTGGTGCTCGGATGTGAACATCACGAAGTTGCCCGCCAGCACAATGGCAGCCACTACAAGGGACGGATCGGTCCAGCTTGTCGAGGTTGCGGTCAAGGATGACGAAGGGCGGCTCCTCCCATCGGCGATTCCCTCAGTGTCGATGATCAAGGAAGGCAGTTATTCCGACGAGGAATATGGTTTCGGGCCGGATGATGCAGCGGATCTGGCCGCACTCATCGCGTACAAGCTCTCGCTCGGGCGGCTGTCCGGCTTGGTGACAGAGGGGCTGGTGCCATATGGCCGGCTTCCCTCGTCCGCGCGCGAGAAACTTCTGGAGCGGGCTGTCTTTTCCGGGCTCCCGGTTGTCCGGGTCGGGCGGGGA
>NZ_JACIYP010000111.1 GCF_014359905.1 Hoeflea sp.
CTTGAGCTTGTCGAGGTCTTTCAGGAGCATGATCTCCTTCCCGTGTTCTTCACCGCCTATTGAGAATCACCGGTCCGACCTTCGGGTCTTGCATCTCGAGCGCCTTCACACTATAAGGCCTCGTTCAAACCGGCCGGCAGGGCATGCCGAGGCGGTTTCCAACGCTTGAAGCAAACGGGTCTTCGCCCTTTGCGTTCACCCAACAAGAAGATGGCTGCGCGGCGCCGGCATGGTGCCCAAAGGCCTGACAAGGAGTAGCGAAATGCCCAAGATGAAGACGAAATCGTCTGCCAAGAAGCGGTTCAAGATCACTGCAAGCGGCAAAGTGCTCGCCGCGGCCGCCGGCAAACGCCATGGCATGATCAAGCGGTCCAACAAGTTCATTCGCGACGCGCGCGGCACCATGGTCCTTTCGGATCCTGACGCCAAGATCGTCAAGAAGTTCCTGCCCAACGGCCTCTGAGACGAGCCCGGACCCGAGATTTTAAGGAGACCATGACATGGCACGCGTAAAACGGGGCGTTACAGCCCACGCAAAGCACAAGAAAGTCCTGAAGAAAGCCAAGGGCTTTTACGGACGTCGCAAGAATACCATCCGCGCCGCAAAGGCTGCCGTCGACAAGTCGATGCAGTACGCCTACCGCGACCGCAAGGTGCGCAAGCGGAATTTCCGCGCTCTCTGGATCCAGCGCATCAACGCCGCTGTCCGCGAGCACGGCCTGACCTACGGCCGCTTTATCGACGGCCTGACCAAGTCGGGCATCGAGGTTGACCGCAAGGTTCTTTCCGACATGGCGATCCATGACGCGGAAGCCTTCGGCGTGCTCGTTGCCGCTTCGAAGAAGGCGCTTGATTACCTCAAGGAATCGACGCCGAACGAGTTCGAAAGCGCTGTCCACTAAGCCAGCGTTTCCCGAAGGCATTCTCGACTTGACCATTTGGGATCCCGCGCTGGCAGGGCTGGCGCGGGATTTTTCGTTTTTGAAGGCCAGGCATGTATCGGCTGCGCTCCCGGCGCGATGCGTCCAGGCGGATACAGCCAGACAGATACGGACAGTCAGACACCATGAGCCAGTACCAGACGCTTGAAAACTCCATCATGGCCGACATTGCGGCAAGTGCTGATGAAGCGGCGATCGAAGCCGTGCGGGTGGCGGCGCTCGGCAAGAAGGGCTCGGTGTCCGAACTGCTCAAGGGCCTTGGCAAGATGTCCGCCGAGGAACGCCAGGAGGCAGGCCCCGCCATCAACGGGCTCAAGACCCGCGTGGCCGACGCCATAGCAACCCGCAAGGCCGAACTGCATGATGTCGCGATCACCGAGCGCCTGGCGCGGGAGAGTGTCGATGTCAGCCTGCCGGTGCGCTCCTCGCCCGCCGAGCGCGGCCGCATTCATCCCATCAGCCAGATTGTCGACGAGATCACCGCGATCTTCGCCGACATGGGGTTCTCGATCGCCGAAGGCCCGGATATCGAGACCGACTACTACAATTTCACCGCGCTCAACTTCCCCGACGGTCATCCGGCGCGCGAGATGCACGACACCTTCTTCCTGCAGCCCGACGAGAACGGCGAGCGCAAGGTGCTCAGGACCCATACCTCGCCGGTGCAGATCCGCACGATGGAAGCGGACAAGCCGCCGATCCGGATCGTCATTCCGGGCAAGACCTACCGGCAGGATTCCGACGCCACCCATTCGCCGATGTTCCACCAGGTCGAGGGCCTGGTGATCGACAGGACCGCCAATGTCGGCCATCTGCGCTGGGTGCTCGAAGAATTCTGCAAGGCCTTCTTCGAGGTCGACACTGTCGTGATGCGCTTCCGTCCGTCGTTCTTTCCGTTCACCGAACCCTCCTTCGAGGTCGACATCCAGTGCGACCGCACCTCGGGCCCGATCGTCAAGTTCGGCGAAGGCACCGACTGGATGGAAATCCTCGGCTGCGGCATGGTGCACCCCAATGTGCTGCGCGCCGGCGGGCTCGATCCGGACGAATATCAGGGCTTTGCCTGGGGCATGGGCCTCGACCGCATCGCCATGCTCAAATACGGCATGCCTGACTTGCGCGATTTCTTCAACGCCGATGTGCGCTGGCTCAGCCATTACGGCTTCCGCCCGCTCGACATGCCGACCCTGTTCGGAGGTCTGAGCGTGTGAGCCTTCTGGCGCATTATTTCGTCACCGACATCGAATGCGACGGGCCCGATCCCGCGTTGAACTCGATGCTGAGCTTCGCCACAGTGGTGGTGCGCGAGGACGGCGAGATGTGCGGCGAGTTCGAGGCCGTGCTGCGGCCGCGACCCGACCGCGCACCCGACCCGGGAACGATGAAATGGTGGGCGGGGCAGCCCGAGGCCTGGAAGGCTGCGACGCTCGATCCGGTCGATCCGGCCGAGGCCATGACCCGCTTTGCCGACTGGGTTGAGACCTATCCGGGCATCCGGTCCTTCGCGGCGCGCCCGGTGGCGTTCGATGGCATCTGGATTGATCGCTATCTGCGCGATTTTGGCGGCTCCTATCTGCTGGATATTCCCTATTGGGGCCGCAACATCTTCACCGCCGGAGCGCTCGACATCGGCGCCTATATGTGCGGCGTGCTGGGCCAGACCAGGATGCAGACGCTAGACACGGTTCTGCCTGCGGATTGGATGGGGCATCGTCCCCACACCCACCGCGCCATCGACGACGCACGCGGTTACGCTTCGCTGCTGGCGACCCTGCTTGGCAAGGCCGAGAGCGCCCGCAAAGCGGAGGCCCGCCTGTGACTGCATCCGGTCCCCACCACGGCTCCTGCCGCTGCGGCCTGATCTCTGCGGAGGCCAACTCCGCGCCGATCTGGCAGTCCTATTGCCATTGCCGCGACTGCCGCAAGCAGACCGGCGCGCCGGTGATGGCCTTTGTCGGCTTTCATGCCGACGCTCTCGCCTGGTTCGGCGAGCCCAACAGCTGGCGCGGCGCCGGCGGCGTGACCCGCATGTTCTGCGGTCATTGCGGCAGCCAGATCGGCTACACCGACGAGCGCTTGCCGGGCGAAATCTACCTGGCGCTGGGATTCATGGACGAACCGGACTCCTATCCGCCGACAGCGCATGCCTTTGTCGAGCGGCAGTTGCCGTTCCTGCACATGACTGACGATCTTCCGCGTTTCGATGGGTTTTCCGTGGAACGTCCCGCAATGACAACGGAAAAAGACCGATGAAATTCACCCTTTCCTGGTTTGGGGGCAAACGCGTATCGGGGCGCCTGACAAGCGACCTGTTGTTTGCGCGGCGATGAAACTGCAATGCCGACGCTGCTGATCTGGCATGGGTACAGGTTCCGGTTCTATGCCCTGGACAGGGATGAGCCGCCTCATATCCATGTGGTCAAGGACGGAAAGTCGCTGAAGGTCTGGCTGAAGAGTTTGGCGGTTGCCAGGAACGTGGGATACAATGATCGGGAGATCGAACGGATTGTGGCGGTGATCTCCGAGCATCGAAGCGACTGGATAGAGGCTTGGAATGAGTTCTTTGGAATTTGAAACCGCAGAGATGCGTCCGGTCAAAGCGTGGTGCACGCGAGAGGAAGTGCATGTGACGCTTGCCGATGGACGCACGATTTCAGCTCCGCTCTGGTGGTACCCCTTCTTGCGCGGCCTCGATATGAATGCGTTGAACGAGATCGAACTCATGTATGAGGGCATCTGGTGGTCGAAGGTCGATGAGGGGATCTCGGTCAAGAGCATGTTTCTGGGCCAGAAGGCCCCGGGCGCAAAGGCGCCGGAAAAGGCGGCGTAGGAGATGCTGGCATGTCAACTCATTGGATGAGCCCGCAATGACGGCGCAAATCACCCATCGTGGCCATTGCCGTTGCGGCTCCGTGATCATGCAGGCCCATGCCGAACCGAATTTTTCGGTCTATTGTCATTGCGATGATTGCCGCAGGTCGTCCGGCGCGCCGGTCACTGCGTCGGTCGCTTTCCCCAAGGACGCGATTGTCTGGGAGACGGCCGCACCATTGGCGCGCTATCGCAATGGCACGGCCACCCGCCTGTTCTGCCTGAAATGCGGATCGCCTGTCGCGCAGGAGCATGACAGTGCAAGCGACCGGACCTTCTTCAACACCGGCTTCATGGACGATCCGTCAGCCTTTCCGCCCACCGCCCACACATTTGCGACACAGCAGCTTGATTGGTTGCAGCTTGCCGATGACCTGCCACGCCACGATAAGACCATCCTGATACACACAGACCGGACAGTTACATGAAATTCACCCTCTCCTGGCTCAAGGATCACCTTGAGACCGACGCCACTCTCGACCAGATCTGCGAGCGCCTCACCGCGATCGGGCTCGAGGTCGAGGATGTCGACGACAAGGCGGCCTACCGGCCCTTCACCATCGCGCGCGTCGTCTCTGCCGTCCAGCATCCCAATGCCGACAAGCTGCGCGTGCTGATGGTCGACAAGGGCGACGGCAAGACGGTGCAGATCGTCTGCGGCGCGCCCAACGCCCGCGCCGGCCTGATCGGCGCGCTGGCCGAACCGGGCACCTACGTGCCGGGCATCGGCGTGACGCTTGCCGTCGGCAACATCCGCGGCGTCGAAAGTCACGGCATGATGTGCTCGGAAAAAGAGCTCGACATGTCCGACGATCATGACGGCATCATCGACCTCCCCGAGGATGCGCCGGTCGGCACCGCGTTCGCGTCCTATGCAGGCCTCGACGATCCGGTGATCGAAATCAATCTCACGCCGAACCGCCCCGATTGCACCTCCATCTACGGTATTGCCCGCGATCTGGCGGCTTCGGGCCTCGGCATTCTGAAAACGCCAAAGGCGCCAGCCTTTGACGTCGAAGGCGAAACGCCGCAGGAGGTTCGGATCGTGCTCGACGACGAGAGCCTCTGCCCCGGCTTCGCCTGGAGGCTGGTGCGCGGCGTCAGGAACGGCCCGAGCCCGAAATGGATGCAGAAACGTCTGCTGGCCATCGGGCTTCGCCCGATCTCCGCTCTGGTCGACGTCACCAACTACATGACTTTCGACCAGGGCCGGCCGATGCATGTCTTCGACGCCGACAAGGTCAAGGGCGATCTGGTCGTCCGCCGTGCCCATGAGGGCGAGGAAATCCTTGCGCTCGACAGCCGCACCTACACGCTCAACCCCGCCAACGTCGTCATCGCCGATGACAACGGCCCCGAATCCATCGGCGGCATCATGGGCGGCGAACATTCCGGCTGTGACGAGAACACAACCAATGTGCTGATCGAATCCGCCCTCTGGGATCCGATCAACATCGCCAAGACCGGCCGCAGCCACGGCATCATCACCGACGCGCGCTACCGCTTCGAGCGCGGCGTTGATCCGGAGTACATGATCCCGGGCCTCGAACGCACCACCGAACTGGTGCTCGAAATGTGCGGCGGCATCGCGGCGGCGGCGCGGGTCGCAGGCTACAAGGCCCATGACCGGAAAATCGTCGAATTCCCCTTCGCCGAAGTCAGGCGCCTGACCGGTCTTACCGTGTCCAATGACGAGTCCGTTGACATCCTCACCGGCCTCGGCTTCGAGGTCTCCGGCATTGGCGAGCGCATCCAGGTCGCGGTTCCGTCCTGGCGGCCGGACATCGAGGGCAAGGCCGATCTCGTCGAGGAGGTCATGCGCATCCACGGCGTCGACTTCATCAAGCCCGAGCCGTTGCCCGCAATCGCCTCGGTCAATGGCAGGATCCTCACCACCCAGCAGATCCGTACGCGGCTTGCCAAGCGGGCGCTGGCGTCGCGCGGCATGCTCGAGGCTGTCACCTGGTCGTTCATTCCGGAAACCCAGGCCAAATTGTTCGGGGGCGGCAAGCCCGAGCTCAAGCTCGCCAATCCGATTGCAGCCGACATGTCCGACATGCGCCCCTCGCTGCTGCCGGGGCTGATTGCGGCTGCCGGTCGCAATGCCGCCCGCGGCTATGGCGATGTGGCGCTGTTCGAGGTGTCCGGCACCTACGAGAACGACACGCCCGAAGGCCAGCGCCGCGTCGCCGGCGGCATCCGCCGCGGCACGGCCGGTCTCGCCGGGCCGGGCCGTCACTGGGACGGCGCGGCCAGGCCCGTCGGCGTGTTCGACGCAAAGGCCGATGCCCTGGCGGTTCTGGAAGCCTGCGGCCTGCCGATGGCCAATCTGCAGATCGAGCAGGGCGGCCCCGCCTGGTATCATCCCGGCCGCTCGGGCCTGATCAAGCTCGGGCCCAAGGTGGTGCTCGGCCATTTCGGCGAGTTCCATCCGTCCACGCTCGACGCGCTCGATGTCAGCGGTCCTTTGTGCGGTTTCGAGGTGTTCATCGATGCGATCCCCGAAGCCAAGCGCAAGGCGACCCGCACCAAGCCGGTGCTGGCGCTCTCGGCCTTCCAGGCTCTGCGCCGCGACTTCGCCTTCGTGGTCGACAGGGCCGTGCCGGCCGCCACGCTGGTGCGCGCAGCCCAGGGCGCCGACAAGGCGCTGGTGACCGGCGTCAATGTCTTCGACCTGTTCGAGGGCGCCTCGCTCGGCGAAGGCAAGAAATCCGTCGCCATCGAGATCACCATCCAGCCGCGCGAGCGCACGCTCACCGACGAGGACCTCGACAGGCTGGCGAAATCCGTCATCGCCAATGTCGAGAAATCGACGGGCGGGGTGTTGCGAGGGTAATGCGCCAGCGCTCTGCCGGATTGCGGTGAGTGCGTCGGGGTGAAATCAACAGAAATTGCGCGCCGGGGCCGCTCTGTCGGCCCCGGACCCTTGCGGTGAGGGTCCTGGCGGTTGCATGCTGTCAGCCAACAGGGCAGGACCGCGGAGTGTAATGCGTAACATGAACCTCATCCTCAATTCAGACAGCTACAAATACTCCCATTTTGCCCAGTATCCGCCCGAAACCGCGGCGATTTCGGCCTATATCGAGGCGCGGCCCGGCGGCGCGCATGATCATGTGCTGTTCTTCGGGCTGCAGATGTTCCTGAAGGATTATCTGTCGCGAAAGATCACCATGGCCGATGTCGACGAGGCCGAGGAGATGATCCTGGCCCACGGCCTGCCGTTCCACCGCGAGGGCTTCGAGAAGATCGTCACCCGCCATGACGGCCATCTGCCGCTGCTGATCGAGGCGCTGCCCGAGGGCATGATCGTCCCCACCGGTACGCCGATGGTGCAGGTCAGGAACACCGATCCGGATTTCTTCTGGCTGCCGACCTTCATGGAGACCGCACTTCTGCGTGCCGTCTGGTATCCGTCGACGGTCGCCACCGTGTCGCACGGCGCGCGCGCCATCATTTCCGCCTCGCTCGAACGCACCTGCGATGCGCCCGCCGAGGTGCTGCCGTTCCGGCTGCATGATTTTGGCGCCCGCGGCACCACCTCGCTCGAGCAGGCGGGCATCGGCGGCGTCGCGCATCTCGTCAATTTCCTCGGCACCGACACGGTGAGCGCGCTGGTCACGGCCAGGAAATTCTACCATGAACAGATGGCGGGCTTCTCCATTCCCGCCGCCGAGCATTCGACCATGACCAGCTGGGGCGAGGACCGCGAGACCGAGGCCTACCGCAACATGCTCAAGCAGTTCGCCGGACCCGGAAAGCTGGTGGCCGTCGTGTCGGACTCCTACGATCTCTACCGCGCAGTGAAAAACATATGGGGCGAGGAGCTGAAGGCCGAGGTCGAGGCCTCGGGCGGCACGCTGGTGGTGCGCCCCGATTCGGGCGACGCCAGCCGGGTGCCGGTCGACACGGTCCAGATGCTGGGCGAGATCTTCGGCTTTTCCCTGAACGGCAAGGGCTACAAGGTGCTCAACCCGGCCGTCCGCGTCATCCAGGGCGATGGCGTCACCACCGAGACGATCCGCATCATTCTCGGCCGTCTGGAAGACCGCGGCTGGTCGGCCGAGAACATCGCCTTCGGCATGGGCGCCGGGCTGTTGCAGAAGGTCAACCGCGACACGCTGCGCTTCGCCATGAAGGCCAATGCCCGCCAGGATCATGACGGCGTCTGGCACGGCATCAACAAGAACCCCAAGACCGATCCCGGCAAGGCCTCGAAACGCTACCGCCAGGCCGTGGTGCGCGACAAGGGCAGGCCGCTCGCCGTGGCGCTCAAGGACCTGGGAGACCGTGAAAACCTGCTGCAGCCGGTCTGGCGCGACGGCGAATTGCTGGTCGACTGGACGCTTGCCCAGATCCGCGAACGGGCGGCGTCGAGCCAGCAATAGCCCCTATCAGGAATTCTTGTCGTAGCGGATGAGCTCGGCGCCGGACACTTTGCCGTCACCGTCGTAATCGACCGTTGAAAGCGCGAGGCCATAGGCGCGGAGCATCCGCACCCTTTTTGCGATCCTGCTGCCGCTGTCAGCCCTCAGGTCGACGAACCGCACGAACTCGCCGGCCTCGAGGATGCCATCGCCGTCCGTGTCGGCGGACTTGAAGTCGCGGACGGGATCGGCGCATGCGACTGTCGCGGCAAACATCAGGGGCAGCGTCAGGCTCCCAAGCAAAGTCAAACCGCGCATGCCCGCATTCTCCGTGAATCACACATCTTTATGATCCCAAACACGGAACCGGCGCAAGCCGTGGTGTTGACAGATCAGGCGGCAAACGGGATTGAATGCACATCAATCCGCCATTTTGACGCAAACAGGGGCGGAGCCGGACAGAGGGAAGGAAGCAGCATGTTTCGTTGGGGAATATTGTCGACCGCCAAGATCGGACGCGATCATGTGATCCCGCAATTGCAGGATTCCGAGAACGGCGTCGTCACCGCGATTGCCAGCCGCGACCATGCCCGCGCCCGCGCGGTGGCTGACCGTTTCAGCGTGCCGCTGGCCTATGCGTCCTATGAAGAGCTTCTCGCCTCGGACGAGGTCGACGGCATCTATATCCCGTTGCCCACCTCGCAGCATATCGAATGGGCGATCAAGGCGGCAGAAGCTGGCAAACATGTGCTGTGCGAAAAGCCGATTGCGCTTCACGCTGATGAGATCGCGCCGCTGATTGCGGCGCGCGACGCCAACAACGTGCTCGTCTGCGAAGCCTTCATGGTCACCTATCACCCGCAGTGGCGCAAGGTGCGCGAGCTTATAGGCACCGGCGCCATCGGTCGGTTGCGCCATGTCCAGGGCGCGTTTTCCTATTTCAACGCCGATCCCGCCAACATGCGCAACAAGCCTGAGCTGGGGGGCGGCGGCCTGCCGGATATCGGCGTCTATCCGACCGTGGCGACCCGGTTCTCAACGGGCCGTGAACCGCTCCGGGTGCAGGCGACGGTCGAGCGCCATCCGGAATTTGGCACCGACAGTTATGCCAGCGTGAAGGCCGATTTCGGCGATTTTGAAATGAGCTTCTATTGCTCGACCCAGATGGCGCTGCGCCAGGTGATGGTGTTTCACGGGGAGGAAGGCTTCATCGAGGTCACGGCTCCGTTCAACGCGGGCGATTATGGCCACGCCGCAATCACCCTGCACAATCAAAACCACGAGGAAGCCCGGACATTCCGGTTCCCCGGCGTGAGACAATACCGGCTTCAGGCCGAAGCCTTCGTCCGAAAGGTTGCGGGAGAGGATGAAGAGGTTTTCAAGCTGGAGCAGTCTGTTCTCAACCAGGCCTTCATCGACGCAGTGTACAGGGCTGCCTCGCATGATGGCTGGGAGACGGTGTAGCGCGCCGCGCATCCGCTCCGATGCGCAAAGCACGCTCTACCTGCTTGCCTGGACCATCCTATTTCTTGGCGCCGAACACAAAGCGGTCATAGCCGAGATAGGAAAACACGGTTGCCGATCCGGATCCGAAGATCACCGCCAGATAGGGCGAGATGGAGGGCAGCGCGATCAAGGCTCCCGAGTAGACCGCATAATTGATCAGTGCCGAGGCGATACCGACGCTGCCATAGCGTGCGCCTTCGACGGCGACCTTCCGGTGCGACCGGCCGAAGGTGAAGGTGCGGTTGATCATGTAGGTGCACAGCATGGCGGCGCCGATCGCCAGCACACGGCCGCTGAACGGGTCCAGCAGCCTGAACTCCAGCAGAAGCGAAAGCACGCCCATATCGACCGCGAAGCCGATGGCGCCTGCGAACAGGAAGAAACTGATTTTTCTCTTCATGAAGCCAGTTTTTGCCCTTCGGGTGCCGCAGGCAGGGTTTCGGCCTGGTCGGAGGCACGCACACCCGGTCCGCCTTTGCTGCGCCGCGCGCCGCGCGCTGGCGCGATCGACATGTAATGGAAACGCTTCTGCTCAGCCCGTCCGCGGGCCACCGAATCAAGGATGACGCCGCCGGTGAAGATCATCAGGGACATCATCATCAGTGCCATGGCCAGCATCCATGTCGGCATCCGTGTAACCAGGCCGGTGAGGAAATACTCATTGAGGACAGGGACCATGAACAGCATGGATGTGGCAAGCGTGAAAACGCTCAGATAGCTGAAAAATGTGAAGGGCCGGGTTTCTTTCATCAGCATGGCGAACATCCAGAGGATCTTGGCACCATCCCTGAAGGTGGAAAGCTTGGAGTGCGATCCCTCCGGACGCCGGCCATAATCGAGCGCCAGTTCCGCGACCGGCAGCCTGAGCTGCGATGCATGCACACTCATTTCGGTCTCGATCTCGAACCCGCCCGACACGGCAGGGAAACTCTTGGCAAAGCGGCGGGAAAAGGCGCGATAACCGGAAAAGATATCCGAGAAATCATTGCCGAAAATCGACTTGTAGAGCGAGTTGAAGATGGAATTGCCGAAGGCATGGCCACGCCGGCCGGCGTCATCGGTGACGCCCCTGCGGGTGCCGACCACCATGTCGCAGCGTTCGCTCACCAGCGTGCGGATCAGTTCCGGCCCGTCCGCGGGCGAATAGGTGCCGTCGCCATCGGCCATCAGAAAGATGTCGGCCTCGATGTCGGAAAACATCCGGCGCACCACATGGCCTTTGCCCTGGCGCGGCTCGCGCACCACGATGGCGCCGGCCAGCGCCGCGCGCAGCGCCGTCTGATCGCTGGAGTTGTTGTCGTAGACATAGATCCTGGCGCAGGGGATTGCCGCGCGGAAGCCGGCGACGACATCGCCGATGGTCGCCGCTTCATTGTAGCAAGGCAGGAGCACCGCAATTTCGAGGTCATCGAACATACCGTTTGTCATGGGGTTCCCCGTTGGCTGCGGGCGCCTTCGCCCTTGGCTTTACTATTTCTTGAGAAGGTTAAGGCTAGGTTGAGCGAAAGAGAGAAAGTGTGGTGGAGTTCCCCGTGCCCAAGAGCAACCCGGCCGCCGGCGATGCCGGCCTCGCACCAGCGGGATCTTTGCCGCGCCCTCTTCGGGCCAGCCCGCTGGCCTCGCTGCACCGCCCGGTCGTGCTGACATTTGCAGCGTTTGTCGCCCTGACCGTGGTGATGCATTTCAGCTCCTACGTCGATTATGTCGGCGCCGACAATGACGACGTCATGCGCCTGGTCCAGGTGCGCGATCTGCTCAACGGGCAGAACTGGTTTGACCTCACCCAGTACCGGCTTGGGCTTGAGAGCGGCACCCTGATGCACTGGTCTCGGTTGATCGACCTGCCGATCGCCAATCTGATCATGCTGTTTTCGCTGTTCCTGAGTCCCGCACTGGCCGAAGCGTCGGCGCTGTTTGTCTGGCCGCTGGTCACCGCGCTGCCGGTGTTTTATGCGCTGGGTCTCGGCGGCAGCGTCGTCGGCGGTCGATCCGGCCGGGTTGTCGGGCTTGCTCTGGCGTTCCTGTTCGTGCTCTCCATCAACCGGTTCCAGCCTGGCGCGATCGACCATCACAATGTGCAACTGGCCCTGATTGCCACCATTGCCGCCTGTCTCGTGCTGCCCGGCCGCCCGCCGATGGCTCATGCCATCGCCGGCGCGGCTTGCGCGTTGGCCATTGCCATCGGAGCGGAAACCACGCCGCATATCGTCATTGTCGCCGCCATCGTGGCGGTGCAATGGCTTTGGCTCGGCAGGGACATGAAATCCGCAGCCTCTGCCTTTGCGCTGGCCATGGCTGCGAGTCTGACCGCCGCCTTCTTCCTCACCGTCCCCCCGGGGCAGTATGGTCTGGTGGCCTGCGATGCCTTGTCGACGGTGTTCTATTCCCTGGGCGTGGTCGGGGCGGGCATGTTCTTTCTCGCGGTTGCGAGCATGTCGGCCCGCGGCTTCGCGGTTCGCCTGACGGCCCTGGGGTGTGTTGGTGCAGCCACGGTCGGCTTCACCCTGCTGACAGCGCCGCAATGCCTCGGCAATCCGCTTGCATCGCTCGATCCGCTGCTGGTCAGCATGTGGCTCAACCATGTCACGGAAGCCCAGTCGATCGTCTCGCAGCTGCGTGCCGAGCCATGGACCGCGGCCGGGTTCTACCTTGTCCCGGTGCTGGCGATGATCCTGTGCGTGCGCGCGATCCGGCAAGGCCGCACGGCCCATGCCCATGGCGTGCTGCTGGCGCTGATCGCGGTGTCCTGGGCGATCGCTCTCGTCCAGGTTCGCGGCGCAGTGTTTTCCAACATGCTTTCGGCCATCCCGTTTGCGGCGCTGGTCGCCGGATTGCGTGAGCGCTCCAATGCCGACCCGAAAAACCTGCGCAAGGGGCTTGCCTTCGCCGGGGCGTCCTTTGCCGCCGTGCCTTTTGTCTGGGCCCTGTCGGGCGCCCTGCTTTCCATGGGCGTCAACACAGTGATGGGGGGAACGGCGGGAAATCTGCCGGCTCAGGAAGAAGAAATCTGCACCGATGCGGCTGCCATGCAGGCCCTGGCGCGAGAGCCGGCCGGCGTCGTCGCCGGACCCTCCAATCTTGGCGCGCATATTCTGCGCTTCACCCCGCACCGCGCCTTGTCCGCACCCTATCACCGCAACCAGGGCGGCATGCTGACGGAACTGCATGCCGCAATGGCGCCGCCGGCGGATGCGGTCAAGTTCCTGCGCGGCGCCGGCGTCACAGTGCTGGCCTTCTGCGACAGCGACCCGCAGGTGGGCAGTGTCGCGGCGGCGGCGCCCGACGGTCTCTACGCGCGGATGCGCAAGGGAGACGTGCCCGACTGGCTCGAGCCGGTGCCGGAAACCCGATCTGCGGCCCTGCAATTGTTCCGGGTCACGCCGTAATCCGCCGGGGAACTCGGTGTGCCGCCTGCGCAAAGGTTTTCTTGCGGGCGCCCTCGCTGTAGAGTCCGGCAAGGTGATTTGCGCTCGTTTCCGAAACGCAAGCCCCGGAGATCGATTGAGATGAGCCGCCCCCGCCGCATCCTTACCTTTATCTGCCGGACAGCATGTGCTGCCGTGATCGCGCTCGCGGCAAACACCGTCCTGCTCTCAGGGACAAAGGCGGATCAGCCCGCCAAGGAAATCTTCGGTGCGGCGGCTCTCCCGGCTGTGCTTCCCGCCCGCGCCATCGGGTTTTACTCCAAGGGTTGCCTCGCGGGCGGCATGGCGATCGCCACCGATGGTCCGACCTGGCAGGCAATGCGGCTGTCGCGCAACCGCCGCTGGGGGCATCCCGATCTGGTTGCGCTGGTTGAGCGGCTGTCGCGCGATGCTGCCGCCAAGGACGGCTGGCCCGGGCTTCTGGTCGGCGATCTTGCGCAGCCACGGGGCGGTCCGATGCTTTCGGGCCACGCCTCCCACCAGATAGGCCTTGACGCGGACATCTGGCTGACCCCGATGCCGGACCGCACCTTGACCGCCAGGGAACGCGAAGACATCTCGGCGACCTCGATGCTGAAGAAGGATACGCTCTATGTGGATGACCGGGTCTGGACCCCGGCGCATGCGCGGGTGCTGATGCGGGCGGCAAGCTATCCCGAGGTCGAGCGGATTTTCGTCCATCCCGGCATCAAGAAGAAACTCTGCGACAGCTGGACCGGCGACCGGTCGGCGATGGGAAAGCTGCGTCCCTACTACGGTCACCATTATCACTTCCATATCCGCATCAAGTGCCCGCCCGGCGTCAGCGGCTGCAGGAGCCAGGCATCGCCGCCGCAGAGCACGGGATGCGACAGCTCTCTCGCCTGGTGGTTCACCGATGAGCCCTGGGCGCCGGCAAAGCCGGAAAAGGCAGACAAACCCAAGCCCCGGAAGTGGGACATGCGGATGGCGGATCTTCCCGCGGCCTGTGCCCAGGTGGTTCAGGCGCCTGGGCCTGCGTCTGAAGCGCAGGTGACATTTGGTTCGGCGTCGATCGCGAGCCCGGCCGGCATGGGCGGTTCGGCATCCGCCTTTGCGCCCCCCGCCCGAATTCCGATCCCGGTGCCCCGGCCCTCCAAGTGACCTGCGATGATCGCGTCACTCAAAATTCATCATCGGCTGTCTTTTGCTTGCTGGAGCGAGCCGCTATAGAATGGTTTTTCAAATCGATTGAAAATGCGATACCGGCACGTCACCCCGGAACGCGGCAGATCACAGGCCGTCATGACCGATCACAGATCCATTGCGTTGATTGCGCATGACCAGAAAAAGGATGACCTGGCCGAATTCGCCAGATCCCATCAGCAGGCCCTGTCGCGGTTTGCCATTGTTGCGACCGGCACCACCGGCGGACGGATAGCGGAGGCCTGCCCGGGGCTTGAGGTGAAGCGGCTGAAAAGCGGGCCGCTCGGCGGCGATCAGCAGATCGGCGCGCTGATTGCCACCGGCGATATCGGCCTGGTGATCTTTTTTGTCGATCCGCTCACCGCCATGCCGCATGATGTCGATGTCAAGGCGTTGATGCGGCTCGCCATCGTCTACGATATTCCGATGGCGCTCAACCGCGCCACCGCTGAAACCTTGCTCAAGGCGCTTGGATAGACCGCCGAGAGTGTTTGAGATGGCAAGGCCCGCCGGGCCGCGCCAAAACCAGATCAGGCCTGACGGGGACCCGACCATGCCCACTGCAAACGATTTCGACCACACCATCGCATTTCCGATTCTGATTGGCGATATCGGCGGCACCAATGCGCGCTTTGCCATCCTGATGGATGCCAATGCGCAGCCTCGGGAATTCCCGATTCTTGCGACAGCCGATTACCCGACCATCAATGAGGCGATCCAGGCCGGCGTTCTCGACAGGACCTCGCTGCAGCCGCGCTCAGCCATTCTGGCAGTGGCGGGTCCGATCAAGGGTGACGAAATCGATCTGACCAATTGTGACTGGGTGATAGAGCCCAAGGTCATGATCCGGGATCTTGGCTTTGAGCGGATCGTGGTGATCAATGATTTCGAAGCCCAGGCGCTGGCCGCCGCTTCGCTCGGTCCTGAATATCTCGACAAGGTGGGTGGCGGCGAAATCCTGGCGTCGTCCTCGCGGGTCGTGCTCGGGCCGGGCACCGGCCTGGGCGTCGCCGGTCTGGTTCACGCCCGCCACACCTGGTATCCGGTGCCGGGCGAAGGCGGCCATATCGACATCGGGCCGCGCACGGCCCGCGATTATCAGCTTTTCCCCCTTTATGAGCCGATTGAAGGCCGCATTTCGGCCGAACAGTTGCTGTGCGGCCGCGGATTGATGAATATCTACCGGGCCGTCTCCAAGGCCAATGGCGTTGAGCCGGTTGCCGCCAATCCGGCGGATGTCACATCGTCCTGGGCCGATGGCTCGGACCCGGCGGCGGTCGAGGCGATCGAGCTGTTCGTGACCTATCTTGGCCGGGTGGCCGGCGACCTGGCGATGATTTTCATGGCCCGCGGCGGCGTGTTTCTCGCCGGCGGCATTGTCCAGAGGATCATCCCGGCACTGAACGAGCCGCGGTTTCGCCAGGCGTTCGAGGACAAGGCGCCGCATTCCGCCATTCTCAGGATGATCCCGACTTTCGTCATCACCCACCCGCTGGCGGCGCTGTCAGGGCTTGCGGCCTATGCACGCACGCCGGTGCGGTTTGGCGTTTCCACCGAAGGGCGGCGCTGGAAAGCATAGGCAAACCGGCTTGAACCCGCTATAGAGCCGCACAAATCGGGGCTGGTTATCCTGCTCAATCGAGGCATGGCGGTCTTTGCAGAGCGCTCGACAAGGTGATGGAATTTGGCGCGCGGCAGAAACATCAAGCAGGATGTCGATTCGCTCACATCGGTGATCCGCCGGATCATCCGTGAGAACGGCCGCGACTATATCAAGACTTACCTGTTCGCGGCGTTCTGCCTCGTGCTCGTGGCGGCCACCACGGCCTTCATGGCCTGGATCATGGAAGCCGTGATCAACGAGGCCTTCGCCAAGAAGAACGCCACTGTGATCTGGGCCATCTGTGCCTCCATTCTCGCCGCCTTCGCCATTCGCGGCGGGGCGTCCTATGGTCAGGCGGTAGCACTCGCGCAAGTCGGCAACAATCTGGTCGCCCGCTACCAGCAGCGTCTGGTCGATCATCTGATGTCGCTCGGCGTAA